>JBPCJI010000140.1:0-3378 GCA_051005475.1 Thermoleophilaceae bacterium | reverse complement strand
CCCAGGCCCAGCGCCAGAAGGCGCTCGCCCGCTTCGAGTCGGGCGCTGTCGACACGCTCGTGGCCACCGACGTGGCCGCCCGCGGCATCGACGTGGCGGACATCACCCACGTGATCAACTTCGACGTTCCGGAGGACCGCGACGGCTACGTGCACCGCATCGGACGCACGGCCCGCGCCGGGGCCACAGGGGCCGGCGTCAACTTCGTCATGGCCGACCAGGCACACGACATGCGTCGGATCGCGGCCGACCTGGGCCTGACCGCCCAGTTTGACGAGCGCAGGCCGGGCGGCGGCGAGGACTCGTCGCGCAACGGGAGCCCATCACGCACCGCGGGCTCGCGGGGCGGCCGCCACGAGGGCGGGCGCGCACCGCGGGGCGGGCAAGCACCGCGGAGCGGCCGCGGACAGCGCGGGCGCCGCTGACGCTTGCGGGTTACCCCGCTGGGTTGGGCGGGTAAGGGCCCACGGCAAGCACCGTTGGAGCGAATCGAAGGAGCACGATGACCGACGCGACCGGGCGTGCCACGCAGTACTGGTTCGCCGCCTCCGGCGAGGAGTTCCCGCCCTCTCAGATGCTGGAGCAGGCGCGCGCGGCGGAGGGGGCCGGCTTCGACGGCCTCGGCGCATCCGACCACTTCGCTCCGTGGTTCCCCGACGGGCAGGCGTCGCAGGCGTGGGTCTACCTCGGAGCCCTCGGCCAGGCCACCTCGAAGCCGATTGGGACGGGCGTCACGCCCGTGATCCACCACTACCACCCTGGGCTGATCGCCCAGGCGTTCATGTCCCTGGAGGAGATGTACCCGGGGCGGGTGTGGCTCGGGGTCGGCTCCGGTGAGGCGCTCAACGAGGTTCCCCTTGGCCTGGACTGGCCCGAGCCGCGAGAGAAGCTCGAGCGCTTCGAGCGGGGTCTCGAGGCGATCGACCGCCTGTGGAATGGCGAGACCGTGACGATGGACGGCGGTTGGTTTCGCCTGAAGGAGGCCAAGCTGTACACACGTGCCGCCTCGAGGCCGAGGATGTACGTCTCAGCGTTCGGGCCCCAGGCGGCGGCGATAGCCGGTCGGTACGGCCAGGGCCTGTGGACGCTGGGCGATCCCGAGGCGGCCCCGGAGATCATCGAGGCCTACCGCGAGGCCTGCTCCAAGAGCGGGAAGGAGGAGGGGGAGATCATCCTGCAATCGGGGATCGCGTGGGCAGAGAGCGAAGGGGCCGCGATCGCGGGCGCGCGCAAGTGGCGTCCCACCCTGATGGGCGCGGTCTTCCTCGACGACATCCACGACCCCGAGGAGATGCAGCACATGGCCGACGATCAGGTGAGCGACGAGGAGTTCGCCAAGGAGGGCTTCATCGTGGGCTCCGATCCTGATGAGGCGGTGGAGCGCATCAGGCAGATCCAAGCGGTGGGCGCGACCGTGGTCTGCCTGCAGCTGATCGGTGACGCCGACCCGCTCGGCACCATCCGGACCTATGGGGAGAGGGTACTGCCGGCCCTGCGCGTCGCGCCGGCGGGCTGAGCCGCGGGTGGGGCTCCTCTAGGGTCCCGACATGGGCCAGAACGAGGCGCCCGAGGTGCTCTGGGAACCAGGCGCCGAGCTGATCGAGCGGGCGACGATGACGCGCTACAGGCGCTGGCTCGCCGCCGAGAAGGGCCTCCAGCTTGCGGACTACCCAGCGCTCTGGCGCTGGTCGGTGACCGACCTCGATGGCTTCTGGGCCTCGATCTGGGACTTCTTCGAGGTGCGCGCCTCCCAGCCCTACGAGCACGTGCTGGGTACCCGCTCGATGCCGGGCGCGCAGTGGTTCCCGGGGGCACGTCTCTCCTACGCCGAGCACATCTTTCGCGACAAGGACGACGCGGCCACGGCCATCCGTCACGCATCGGAGCTCCGCGAGCTCGACAGGGTGACCTGGGGAGAGCTGCGGTCCCTCACCGCGCGGACCGCGGGCGGCCTGCGAGCCCTGGGGGTCGGGCGGGGCGACCGCGTCGTGGCCTACATGCCGAACGTGCCGGAGACGGTCGCCGCGTTCCTGGCGTGCGCGTCGATCGGCGCCATCTGGTCGAGCTGCTCGCCGGACTTCGGCGCGCGGGCGGTGGTCGACCGCTTCGCCCAGATCGAGCCCAAGGTGCTGATCGCGGTGGACGGCTACCGTTACAACGGGCGGGACTTCGACCGGATCGACGTCGTCGCGAGCCTCGAGGCCGAGCTGCCATCGCTCGAGCACACCGTGCTGGTGCCCTACCTGTCCGGCTCTCCGGAGCGCGGCTCACCCAGCCGGCCGCTTGCCTGGGATGAGCTGCTTGCGCGGGGCGAGGACGTGGAGTTGACGTTCGAGCAGCTCCCCTTCGACCATCCACTGTGGGTGCTCTACAGCTCGGGGACCACCGGCCTGCCCAAGGCGATCGTGCACGGCCAGGGCGGCATCCTGCTCGAGCATCTGAAGAAGCTCCACCTGCACCTGGACGCCAGGGAGGGCGACCGCGTCTTCTGGTTCACCACGACGGGCTGGATGATGTGGAACTTCCTCGTCGGGGTCCTGCTCACCCCCGCTGAGATCGTGCTCTACGACGGTAGCCCCGCCCACCCCGACCTGGGCGTCCTGTGGGACCTGGCCGAGCGTACGGGGACGACGTGCTTCGGCACCTCGGCGGCTTACATCGCAACCTGCATGAAGGCAGGCGTCCGACCCCGCGCGGAGCATGACCTCGCGGCCCTTCGCAGCGTGGGCTCCACCGGCTCACCGCTCTCGCCCGAGGGCTTTCGCTGGGTGTACGGGCACGTGGGTGAGGACACGTGGCTCTTCTCGACCTCGGGCGGGACCGACGTGTGCACCGCGTTCGTGGGTGGCTGCCCGCTGCTGCCGGTCTACCTTGGCGAGCTCCAGGCCCGGGCACTGGGAGCGAAGGTCGAGGCATTCGACGGGAACGGCAACGCCCTGGTGGGGGAGGTGGGCGAGCTGGTGATCACCGAGCCGATGCCATCCATGCCCATCTCCTTCTGGAACGACCCCGGGGGCGAGCGGCTGCGCGAGAGTTACTTCTCGACCTACCCGGGCGTCTGGCGCCACGGCGATTGGATCGAGATCACCGAGCGCGGCACCGCGATCATCTACGGGCGCTCGGACTCCACGATCAACCGCGGCGGAGTGCGGATGGGCACGAGTGAGATCTACCGCGCGGTGCTGGGGATCGAGCAGATCGTGGACGCGCTGGTGGTCGACGTGCCCTCGGGTGAGGAGAGCTGGATGCCGCTGTTCGTGGTCCTGCGCGCGGGCGCCGAGATGGATGAGGCGCTCAGGCGCGAGGTCGCCGTCAGGATCCGGGAGCAGTGCTCGCCCCGGCACGTGCCGGATGAGGTGATCGCCGTCGAGGAGGTGC
>JBPCJI010000139.1:0-12077 GCA_051005475.1 Thermoleophilaceae bacterium | reverse complement strand
GCGGGCGGAAGCGAAAGGACATCCAGGCGCCAGACGCCGAGAGAGACGTGAGGCGCCTCCGTCGTCTTTCCCGCGCGGTCGAGGCATTCCAGAAGCGTGCCGAGGAATCTGAACGACGATGGCTAGTGAGCTTGAGGGACCCAAACCCACACGAGCCCAGCACCTGAGGCCTCGGGGCTCACCCCTCCTGGCGAGCCGGGCCGGCGCCGACGCTGGCGGCCGGGGCTCGCAAGCCGGCACTCGGCGCAACGGAGGAAAGGTTTCGCATACAGCCTGAGATCGGCGGGCCGGAAGGAGGCGCTGCTACCAGGAAGTTGAAGAGGACTGACGTATGAAGAGCCAATACGCCTGTCAGGCGGCGAGGTGTGCTCTGGCAGCGTTCTCGGTGACGGCGAGTGTGGTGTTGTAGCCGTGGGCCAGTTGGCCGAGTGAGCGTTGCCAGGTGCGGTCGGCGGTGGCGGCGAGCCCCCCGCGGGCCAGGTCCTGGCGTCTGAGGGGGGAGTTTGCGAGCTGGGTGAGGGCGGTGGCGATCTGGGCTGTGTCGGGGGGGACGAGGAGTCCCGAGTGTCCATGATCGACGAGCTCGCCGGGCCCGCCGGCGTGGACGGCTATCACCGGCAGCCCCGATGCCTGGGCCTCCAGGATCACCTGGCCGAAGGTGTCGGTCTGGGAGCAGAAGAGGAATATGTCCGCGGACGCGAACGTGGCCGCGAGCTCGTATCCCTGCTGCCAGCCCAGGAAGGTCGCGGCCGCCCCGAGGCGGTCGCGCAGCGCGCGCTCCTCCGGTCCGCCGCCGGCCAGCAGCAGGTGTAGCTCGGGCTGCGTCTGCCGGGCCTCCAGGAATGCCTCGGCGAGCAGATCGACGCCCTTCTCCTTGGTCAGGCGCCCGGTGTAGAGGACGTTTATGCGGGGGGGTTGGCCGGCTGGCGGTGAGAAGCGCAGGGGATCGCGCCGCGATGGATTGAACCGGACCGTGTCGACGCCCCGGTCCCAGCGCCCGATGCGCTCGCCGGGCAGTCCGAAGGCCTCGAGCGTGGCGTCGGCGGAGCTCGAGGGCGTGAGCACGTGCCCGCACTGGCCGTAGAACGCCCCGAGGACAGCCGCCATCCCAGCCTCCAGGCGCCCGTCGCCGGTGCGCAGCGCAGCGTAGGCGGCCAGCTCGGTGTGGTAGGAGCCAAGGATCGGCAGCCCCATCACGCGGGCCACCAGCGCGGCGACGATGCCCGCGGGCCCGGGTGAGCACAGGTGCACGAGGTCGTAGCGGCCCTCGGCGATGGCGTCGACCACCGCGGGCAGGCTCGGCACCCCGATCTCGAGTCCCTCGTAGAAGGGGATCTCCACCTCGGCCACTGCGCTCAGACGCCGGTCGACGTTGTGGTCGGTGCCGATCACCTCGACCTCGAAGCCCGGCACGCCGCGCTCGCGGATCTCCTCGATCGTCCGCGTGACGCCGTGCATGCCACCGACGGCATCGGCGACCAGCGCGACGCGGATGGGCTCCTGCTCGCGGGTCGTCAGCTTGGCGGTCTCGCGCCCGAGGAATGCGGCGGCGGGCGCGTAGGGAATCGTGGCAACGCAGGCCTCGAAGAGCCCGAGTCCGGCGCCCATCAGGTCGGCCTCCCGACCGCGGGCGGCCTCGGCGAGCACGCGCTCGACCGCGAGGGCGAGCTTTCGCTCGTGGCAGGATCGCGCGCGGCGGAACAGGTCGCTGTGGGAGAAGTCCTCGGCCTGCATGTAGGCGATCAGATCGCCGTTTTGCAGGTCGAGCTCGACGGCCGAAAGCCAGGCGCGTAGGAGGGCGCGCGCATCGTCGGGGCCGAGGTCGGTACCGACCGAACCGAGGCGGGCGTCGCCTTCGGACATGACCCGGTCGATCATTCGCATCACGGTCGCCGGGGTAGGCGCGGCGCTCCCGCTGCCGCGTCCGAGTGCGCGAACGCCGAGCGCGATCGCGCTATGCGCCCACTTGGCCGCCGACCCCTGGGCCCCGCGGGCCTGGGTGCGACCTGCCCGCACGTGGCCGAGAAACTCGCGCCAATCCGTGGCCGGCGGGGTCTCGGTCCAGGTGCGGCCGATGTCGATCCCGGCGTGGTCATCGCTGCCGCCGGTGCCGGCACCCCCATGAGTGTCGACGTAGATCGCGGCGGGCAGGTTGAGCTCGCGGGCCCGGGAGCCGTTACGGATCTCCCACACCCCGAAGAGCTTTGCCAGCCGCTGGCGGTGGCGCGGGAGCAAGGGCGCGGCGACCGCGTAGAACGGATGCGCAAGCGAATGGGCGATCTCCCGGTCGTGCAGATATTCGGCCACTGTGTCCACATCGCCGCGGTGGGCCTGAAGCCACTCGTGGTCCGCCGGCGCGATGCCCAGGCACAGAATGTGCACAGCCTGGGGCTCACCGGGAAACCAGGCGGTCAGCTCCTCGGAGACGAACGCGTCCTCGTAGCGTCCCGCGATCTCGAGCGCCCCGTCGATCGTGTCGTGGTCGGTGATGGTGACGAAGTCCATCCCCCGCCGCTTGGCGAGCTCGTAGACCTCCTCTGGAGGGGTCGCGCACTCCGGCAGCCCGAGCGCCCGCTGCACCCCGAGCTTCGAGAACTGCGAGGCCGTGCTGTGGCAGTGCAGATCAACCCGGCCGACTTGGATGTCACTGGCCTCGCTCATCACGGACAAAGAATCCGCCGCAAAGCCGGGGTTTTCGTGACGGTCCTGTGAACACCCCGGATGTTCACGAAAAAATGACGCGCGCCAGGGCTTGAAAAATTCCCAAAGAATTCTTCAGACTAGATGCGCCGTGCATATACCATGTAGACACCATCATGGCTACTGAAACCAGATGTGTGGCCGTCGATGACCATCCGGCGGTCCGCCAGGGGCTCGCGCTTCTGCTTGCCGGCGCCGGCGACATCGACCTTGTCCGAGCGGTCGAGCGCGGCGAGGACGCCCTCGCCGCGATCGCCGAACACGAGCCGGATATCGCGATCGTGGACCTCCGGCTGCCGGGGATGGACGGCATCTCCCTCGTGAAGCGGATCGCCGAGCAGGCTCCGAGCGTGGCGACGGTCGTCTACTCCGCCTATGGGGACAGGGGCCTGCTCTGCGACGCGATCGGCGCGGGCGTGCGTGGCTACGTGATGAAGGGCTCGCCCCCCGAGGACCTGATCCGGGCGATCCGGACCGTCGCCGCCGGCGAGGCGTTCGTGGACCCCTCGCTCTCGCCCACCCTGCTGATGAGCGATAGCCGCCCCGGAGAGGCGCTCTCGGAGCGCGAGCGGGAGATCCTCCAGCTACTGGCCGAAGGGCTCCACACCGAAGAGGTCGCCGGGCGGATCAGCCTGTCCGCGGGCACGGTGAAGAACGACCTCGGGCGCGCCATCAAGAAGCTCGAGGCGGGCGGGCGTGTGCAGGCGGTGGCCATCGCACTGCGCCGGGCCCTGATCGCCTGACGACATCCGGCGCCGCGTCCGGCTAGTCTGCCCGGCCGATGCAGACCGGAACGCATACCGTCGGCCCCGGCGAGGCCACGCTTCAGGTGAAGACCTACCGCGAGGGCATGGCGGCCAAGGCGGGCCACGATCTCATCATCGAGGTCACGAGCTGGAATGCGACGGTCGAGGTCGGCGAGGGACCGGACGAGCTGGCCGTCGAGCTGAGCGCCGACCCCGGCTCCCTCGAGGTGCGCGACGGCCACGGCGGGGCCAAGCCGCTGAACGACAAGGACCGGGCCGACATCCGCAAGAGCATCGACGACAAGGTCTTGAAGGGGCAGGCCGTCACGTTCCGGTCCACGGGCGTCGAGGGCGACGACGGCGGCCCGGTGTCCATGAGCGGCGAGGTTTCCATGGCCGGTGAGACGCGGCCGGTGAGCTTCCAGCTCGAGATCGGATCGGACGGGAAGGTCGACGGGACCGTCCCGCTCACGCAGAGCGAGTGGGGGATCAAGCCGTACAAGGGCTTGATGGGCGCGCTCAAGGTGCGCGACGATGTCGAGGTCGTGCTCGACGGCCGTCTGCCTCCCGGCTAGAGGCGTGGCACTGACCCTCGACGGCTGCAGGGCGCTGGTGACAGGCGCCTCCGGGGGCATCGGCCAGGCCATCGCCCGCGAGCTGCACGCACGCGGGGCCACCGTCGTCCTCACGTCGCGGCGCGCGGAGATGCTCGCCCGGCTCCACGACGAGCTGGGAGAGCGCGCCGAGGTGCTTCCGGCGGACCTGACCGACGCCGGTGAGGTGACGGCGCTGGCAGGCGCGGCCGCAGAGGTCGATCTCCTCGTGGCCAACGCGGCGCTCCCCGCCAGCGGGCCCTTCCTGGACTTCGAGCCGGGCGAGATCGACAGGGCGCTCGACGTGAACCTGCGCGCGCCGATGCAGCTCGCCCGCGCGCTGGCACCGGGGATGATCGACCGCGGCCGCGGCCACCTCGTGTTCATCGCGTCGATTGCGGGCAAGGTCGCAAGCCCCGGCTCCTCGCTCTACTCGGGCACGAAGTTCGGCATGCGCGGGTTCGCCTTCGGCCTGCGCGAGGACCTGATCGGGACCGGAGTCGGGGTGACCACGGTGCTGCCCGGCTTCATCAGGGAGGCGGGCATGTTCCACGACTCCGCCGTGAAGCTCCCGCCGTGGGTTGGCACCCGCTCGCCGGAGCAGGTCGCGGCCGCGGTTGTGAAAGGCATCGAGACCGGGCGCGCCGAGATCGACGTGGCGCCCCTGATGGTACGCGCGGGAGGGTGGGTCGGGGGGATCGCGCCTGCGGCCCTGGCGGGGCTCCAGCGTCGGCTCGGCGGGGAGAAGATCTCGAGGGAGATGGGGGAGGGACAGAGGGACAAGCGCTAGCCGCCCCGAGCGCCCCGAGCCGCGTCAGAGCTTGGGGCGCTCCGCGGAGGCATCGGGAGCGAGGATGTCCTCCTCGAGGTCGAGCGCCACGCGCACGATGCGGGCCTGCTCCTTGCGGTGGGCCGCGGCGTACCCCTCGCCCGTGGACGCTCGCAGCTGACGCCCCACGTAGTGGTAGTGCAGGCGCTCGGGGAGTATGGCCGCCATCCGGCGGCGGAAGTAGGCCCGCGCGCCCATGTTGCGCGGCTCCTCCTGGACCCAGGTCACCTGCTCGAGGCCGGGGTAGCTCGCCATCAGCTCGCGCAGTTCCTCCTCGGGAAACGGGTAGAGCATCTCCGTGCGCGCGACGGCGATGTGCCGAACGTCCGGGCGCGCCTCGTGGCTGTCGATGTCGTCGAAGACCTTGCCCGAGCACAGCACGAGCTTCCTGACCTCCTCGCGCGGGCGACCCTCGCCGGCAAAGGCCTCGTCGTCGATCACCTTCTGAAAGCGGCCGCCCGCCAGCTCGTCCAGCGTCGAGACGGCGGCGGGAAGGCGCAGCAGGCTCTTGGGCGTCATCACCACGAGCGGGCGCGGCTTGCCGACGAGGGCCTGGCGGCGAAGCAGGTGGAAGTACTGGGCCGGTGTCGTGACGTTGGCCACGCGCATGTTGCCCTCCGCGCATGCCTGGAGGAACCGCTCGACACGGCCGCTGGAGTGCTCCGGCCCCGAGCCCTCGTAGCCATGTGGAAGCAGCAGCGTCAGGCGTGAGGTCTGGCCCCACTTGGCCAGCCCCGAGGACATGAACTGGTCGATGATCACCTGCGCGCTGTTCACGAAGTCGCCGAACTGGGCCTCCCACAGCACGAGCGCGTCGGGGTCCTGCACGCTGTAGCCGTACTCGAAGCCCAGGCATGCCTGCTCGGATAGCGGGCTGTTGTGCAACTCGAACGGCGAGACGGCGCTCGGAAGGTTCTGCAGGGGGCACCAGCGCTCGCCGGTGGAGGCATCGTGGAGCACCAGGTGGCGCTGGCTGAAGGTGCCTCGCTCGGTGTCCTGTCCCGTCAGTCGCAGCGGAACGCCGAGCGCCAGAAGTGAGGCGAAGGCCAGCGCCTCGGCGTGCGCCCAGTCCACCGTCGCGCCGGCGCCGGCGGCGCCCTTCCTCTTCTCGAGGAAGGGCCTCAGCTTGCGGTGCACCGAGAACCCCTCAGGGACCCTCCCGATCTGATCGTTCAGCGACCGCAGCAGGTCCTCGGGCAGGGTGGTCCTCGGCTCGCGGCTCATCGTGCGGTCGAGCTCGTGTACCCCGGTGTCCGGCGGCCCCGCGATCGACTCCTTCAGCTCTGCATGGGCATCTGCGACGCGCGCGTAGGCGGTCTTGGCGCGCTCCTGCGCGTCGTCCTCGGTGACCACGCCCTCGGCCTGGAGCCGCTCGGCGTAGACCTGGCGCGCCGGCGGGTGCTTCTTGATCTTCTCGTACATGCCGGGCTGGGTATAGGCCGGCTCGTCCGTCTCGTTGTGGCCGAAGCGGCGGTAGCCGATCAGGTCGATCAGGGCGTCGCGGCCGAACTCGTTGCGGAATGCCACGGCCAGCCGCACCGCCGCGATGCACGCCTCCACGTCATCCGCATTCACGTGGATGATCGGGATGTCAAAGCCCTTGGCGAGGTCGGAGGCGTAGCGCGTGGAGCGGCTCTCATTCGGGTCGGTGGTGAAGCCGAGCTGGTTGTTGGCGATGACGTGCACGGTGCCGCCGGTGGTGTAGCCCGCCAGCGCCTGCAGGTTGAGCGTCTCGGCTACGACACCCTGTCCGGGGAAGGCGGCGTCGCCGTGGATGAGGACGGGCACGACGAGGCTCGGGTCGTGGCTGATCTCGCGGCCCTTGCGGCTCGTCTGGTCGGCGCGCGCGCGCCCCTCTATGACGGGGTTCACGTACTCGAGGTGGCTCGGGTTGGGCGACAGCGTCACGGTCACGTCCTTGCCCGTCACGGTCCGGTAGGTGCCAGACGAGCCGTAGTGGTACTTCACGTCGCCCGTGCCCCCTTCCGGCGCCGCCGTGTCGGCCGAGAGCTTCTGCTCGCCCTCGAACTCGACCAGGATCGACTGGTAGGGGCGCCCGACCGTGTGGGCGAGCACGTTCAGCCGGCCGCGATGGGCCATGCCGAGCACCACCTCGCGGGCGCCGGCCAGTGCCGAGAGCTCGATCGCCTCGTCGAGCATCGGCACGAGCACGTCGAGCCCCTCGATCGAGAACTGCTTCTTGCCCAGGAACGCCTTGTGCAGGTAGCTCTCGAGCGCCTCCACCTCCGACAGCCGCTCCAGGAGGCGGCGCTTGTCCTCGGAGTCGAGCGGGATGCGGTGCCTGCCCGACTCGACCGTCTCGCGCAGCCACATGCGCCGGTTGTGGCCGGCGATGTGCTCGATCTCGTAGGCGATCGTCCCCGTGTAGGTGTCGGCCAGGTGGGGAAGCGCCTCGGCGAAGTTGTCGCCCGGGACCGCCACGCGCAGGACCGAGGAGGGGATGCGGCGCATCAGGTCGGGCGTCAGGTTCACCGAGTCCGGGTCCAGCGCGGGATCGCCGCGGGGAGGCAAGCCAAGTGGATCGAGCCTCGCCGCCAGGTGACCATGCATGCGGTGGGCCTTTACCACCGACGTGGCTGCCTGCACCGCCTGGAGCAGCGCCTCGTATGGCATGGTCGGCTGGGGGGCCGGTGGGACGGGTTCGTGCGCGGTCAGGGGCGTCGCGGGCGCGGCGCCTTGCTCTGCATCCACGCCGAGTTCGGCGAAAACGTCCGCGTAGAAGCCATCCCCGCCCTGGAGCAGCTCATCTATGCGCTTGAGGAACGCGCCGGACTCCGCCCCCTGGATCACGCGGTGGTCGTAGGTCGAGGTCACCGTCATGACCTTCGTCACGCCGAGCTCTTTCAGGTGACCGACGTCCACCGCGCCGAGGCCCGGCGGATACCCGATTGCGCCCGTGGCGACGATCGTGCCCTGCCCCGGCATCAGTCGCGGCACGGATGCGACCGTCCCTATCGCGCCGGGGTTGGTGAGCGTGATGCCCGCGCCCTGGTACGCCTCGGGTGCCAGCGAGCCCTCCCTCGCGCCGGCCACCAGCTCGTCGTAGGCGGCCACGAAGTCGGCGAAGGCGGTGGTGGAGCCCGCATCCTGGATCACTGGCACCACGAGTCCGCGCGTGCCGTCCTTGCGCTCCACGTCAACGGCCAGGCCGAGGGTCACGGTGCCTGGCGCCACGCGGTGGGGCTTGCCCTCGATCTCCGCGAACGAGTGGGCCATCACCGGCAGGTCCTTCGCCGCCCGGACGATCGCCCAGGCGATCAGATGGGTGAAGGACAGCCTGTGCCCGGCGGCCTTGAGCTGCCTGCGGCGGGCGTCGAGGACCTCGACCGGCAGGGTTCGGAAGCTCGTGGCCGTGGGGATCGAGCGGCTCTCGTCCATGAAGCGGACCAGCGTGGCCGCCGGCCCGCGGATGGCCGTGATCTCCGAGCCGGGGGGCGCGGCGCTGGGACGCCGCGCAGCGGTGGGCGATGCGGCAGTCGCGGCCGCCGCCTCCACGTCTGCCTTGGTCACCCGTCCCCGCGGGCCGGTGCCCGCGATCTCAGCCAGATCGAGGCCGTGGCGGGCGGCCATGCGGACGGCCACGGGCGTGGCCTCCGCGGACCCGTTGGCGGGCGCGACGGCGCCAGAGGCCCCGTCGGCACCGTCTGTCTGAGCCTTGGTCGCGATGGGCGGCTGGCTCTCGGAGGGCGCCTGGTTCTCGGAGGGCGCCTGGTTCTCGGACAGCGCCCGGTTCTCGCCGGCCGTCCCGTTGTCCTCGGGCTCCGGTTGCCCGGCGGGCTCCGCGCCGGCCTCGATCTCGCCAAGGACGGCTCCTACCTCGACCGTCTCGTCGGGGCCGACGAGGATATTCGCCAGCACGCCGCCCGCCGGGGAGGGCACCTCGGCGTCGACCTTGTCGGTGGAAACCTCCACGAGTGGCTCGTCGGGCGCCACCGATTCGCCAACCTGCTTCAGCCAGGTGAGCACGACGCCCTCCGTGACGGACTCGCCCATGGCGGGCATGACGATCTGGACCGTGGTCTTTGGTGTGGCCATCGCTCCCTTCCAACTGTAGCCCCCACCGGGGCCGTCCACGGTTAGCGTTTGCCTGATGGGCCTCCGCCGCACCGTCGCCGTTCTACTGGTGCTCCTGGCCACGGTCGGCGCCGCGGCCGGGGCACTCGCCGTGTTCAGCGTGGATCGCGACCTGACGGTGGGCACGGTTCGCCTCTCCGCCGATCCGGGACACGCCGGCGCGCTGGACATCTACGTGCCCCTGGTGGACTGGGGCGTCCGCTTCGGCGCCGTGCGGCTTCCGGCGCGGCTCTCTCTCGACCTGCGCACGCTTGACCGGGCGGCGGTCGCCGAGGTCGCGCGCGGCAGGGATCCGGACGTGGAGGCCCTGCGTGAGGAGGCCGAAGCGGCGATAGCCTCCTACATCCGCCTGCTGCTCGCGTTCGCGGCCGTGACATCGCTGGCGCTGGGGACATTGACCGCCCTGGCCCTGCGTGGTCGCGCCGCCCCGTTGCGCCTCACGCTCCCGGTCGCCGGATGTGCCGCCGTTCTCGCCTGTCTGGCGATCCTCTTCCTGTTTCCTCCGCGTGGCGCCATCGAGGACCCCGAGTACTACGCCAACGGGCCTGACATACCCGCGGCGCTGCGCGCGATCGACCAGGCCACGGGCACCGCCGAGACGATCTCGCAGGAGTTGAACGACCAGCTCGTCGGCCTCGCGCGGCTGATCGCCGCTCCCGCCGGGCGCGGCGCGGGCGGTGAGCTGCCTCACCTCACGCTCGCATCGGACCTGCACAACAACCTGCTTGCGCTGCCCACGCTCGAGCGGGCGGTACGGCAGGGCCCCCTCTTCTTCGCCGGGGACCTCACCTCGAGCGGCTCACCCTTCGAGATCGCCCTGACCAGGCGGGTGGCCCGCATCGGAGACCCGTTCGTGTTCGTGACGGGCAACCACGACTCGGACGTTCTCGCGCAGCGTTTGGCGGCCGCCGGCGCGATCGTGCTCACCGAGCGCGGCCGCCTGCTTGGCGACGGGCGCCTGGGCGAGCTTGTGGTGAACGTCGGCGGGCTGCGCGTGGCCGGCTACGCCGATCCGTTCGAGCGACGGCGCAGCGACCGCTACAGGGATCGCGGTTCCGAGGCCACTGATGCCCAGCAGCGTGCCTTCGCGGACTGGCTGCGCCCGCTCGCCGGCCGCGTGGACGTGGTCATGACCCATTCGCCGGCGCTCACCAAGCTGGCTGTCGAGGAGCTCCGCTCAGATCCGCCGGCGCGGCCGCTCGCGATCCTCACCGGCCACACCCACGAGCCGGCTCTGCGCACCTCGGAGAACCTCGTCGAGCTCGGGGGCGGGACGGCGGGCGGCGGCGGCACGGGGAACCTCGAGAAGAACCAGCCCTTCGGCCTGGCGGTGCTCGTGCGTGCGCGTTCGCCCCGCTTCGTCCCGCTGCTGGCCGACACCGTTGAGATCGACGCCCAGAGCGGGGCGGCGCGCGCCGAGCGCAGCCGGCTGGACCTCGGCCAAGGAGCCCGCTGAAACCAGGCGCGGCGCCGCAGCGTGGGCCGTTCGATCAGGCTCCGGGCGCGACGACGTCCACCACGGGCCCGGTCAGCCAGCGCCCTCCTGCGCGCCGCGAGCTTCTCAGGAGGGTGCTGTTCCCGCCGGGCACGGTGCGGGCGATGACACCCCGCTCGTCGGTCTCGCCCTCGAAGGCCACCAGCCACCGCCCCCCCGGCTCCACCGTCTCGATCCGCACCGCCCGCCTGCCCTCTCCCGGACGCACGCGAGCCCAGACCCGCACCTGACCGCGGGCCCCGAGCTCGGCATGTAGCGGCGCCGCGAGGGCGAGCGCGAGCGGCTTCGGGCTCCCGTCGAGAAACAGGACACCAGATTGCCAGTCCGACAGGCGCCCCTCGCGCTGGGCGCCCGGGCCGCTCGGCAGGTCGCGCACCAGGAACTGAGCCACGGTACGCACACGCTGCTCGCGCGAGGCGATCGCCTCCGCCCAGCTGGACATGCGCGCAGCGCGCTCCGGACCAAACGGCGCGCCCGGGTCGGGGGGGTTTGTCTCGTAGCCGTACTCGGTGAGATAGATGTCGCGCAGGCTGGGGTCGATGCGACCATCCGCGGCCAGCTCGTCGAGCAGGCTCGCCAACCCTCCAAGCCGGGCGAGCGGCGCGTCATCGCTCCCGGCGGAGTCCTCGGCGCGATCGGGGAGCGTGCGGGTCGAGTAGGGGTGATAGGCAAGGCCGTCGCCGGGTACGCGGGCAAATCCATGGCACTCGGCCCGCTGCAGCGGGCGCAGGCGGTCGTCCACGCAGGCGAGCTCGCGCAGGAAGTGCAGCGGCGCTACCCCGCCGCGGCCGTAGGCGGCCAGGCCGCCCACCAGCACCAGCGCATTTGGCTGAACTGCCTTGACGGCCGGATAGGCGGCGGCCACCATCGCCCGGTAGCGGTGTGGGCTGAGGGGCACCCGCCTGGTCGGTGGGTCCCGCCACTGCGGGCCGAGAAAGTCGGGCAGGTTCGGCTCGTTCCAGATCGTGAAGCCCCTCACCGCCGGGAGCGGCCGTTCGCGCCCCGGCGGGTCGTATGCACCGTCATAGCGGCGCGCCACGGCCTTCGCAAAGCGCGCGAGGAGGATGGGGTCGACTGCTTCGCGGGGATGCTCGGAGGTGTCGCGTGATGTGGCCCATACCGGCGCCCAGAACGCGATGTCGATCATCACGGCCATTCCCCGCCGCCGCGCGCCGCGAACCGCGCGGTCGATTCGCCTCCAGCCGGCCGCGCGGTAGGCGGCGGGGTCTTCGGCCTCGAACCGTGGCCGCGTGGCGGCGCGGGGCCTTGGCGCCAGCACGGACCAGCCCGCGGTGAGGCGCACTGTGCGCACCCCAGCGCGCCTCAGCAGGTCGAGCGCCGCCGACACGCGCTTCGGCGACGCGTAGAGCAGCTCGGAGTCATCCTGCACCATGAGGGCCGGCGCCCCGGGCTCACCCCCTATCGGTGGCGGCTCCCGCGATGCCGCCCCGCCGCCGCAACCGACCGCCAGGGCGGCCAGCGCCGCGACGGCGCCCGTGGGGGGACGAGTCAGACCGGCTGCGCGGCGCGCGTCCAGGGCTCGGCGGCGCGCAGCGCGGCCAGGATCGCCCGCGTGGCGGGGGAGCGGTTGAGGGTGTAGAAGTGCACGCCCGGCGCAC
>JBPCJI010000138.1:0-6242 GCA_051005475.1 Thermoleophilaceae bacterium | reverse complement strand
GTGATCGGTGAGGCCGATGTCGTGATCTGGGGTCGCAACCTGCTGATGGAGGAGGTTGTCTCCCGGCACGCGCGCCCGGGCGCGGAGGTCGTGCCGTGGCCGCCCACCCCAGTCAAGGACCTCCACGCGATCTATGAACGCGCGACCGAGAAGGGCCTCAGGGTGGCGCGCCTCTACGCCGGTGACCCGACGATCTTCGCCCGGATCCACGAGGAGATCGGGGACGTGACCGAGCGTGGCCTGCCCTTCGCGATCGTGCCCGGCGTGAGCGCCGTGGGCGCCGCAGCGGCCGCTCTGAGCTTGGACCTCACCGGCGCCCGTGAGGATCCCCGGGCGCTCGTGCTAACGAGCGGCGGCGGCCCGATGCCGGATCCGGGTGCCATGACCGCAGCCTTCATGGCCGGCCGCGAGCCCGAGGAGCTTCAGGGCAAGCTGCTGGCCGCGGGCTACGCCGAGCACACGCCATGCGCCATCGCCCACCGGGTCTCCTGGCCCGATGAGCGGTTGACCCGCTGCCGGCTCGGGGAGCTCGCCGAGCGCCTACGCGAGCAACCTGAGGGACATCAGACGCTCGTGCTCGCGGGGCCCGGTGCGGCCGGGAGCTGACGTCAGCGCACGGTGATCGCGTCGACCATGCCCTTCGCCACGTGAGGCTGCCCGCCCTTGCGGTCGGGCACGAAGCACAGCAGGGCGTACTTTCCGGCCTTTAGCCGCAGCCGCACGACCTGCCTCTGGCCCCGTTCGATGACCGAGGTCTCCTGCGCCTTGTCGAGATCGACCACCTCCCCGACGGGGATCTTGCCCTTCCCCCGCAGGAACTCCCGCAGCGCTCTGACCGAGGACCCGGGTTGCACGGGCGCTACCACGGCGTGGTGGGGCTCGAAGCCGTCGTTGCTGAACTCGATCGTGTTCGCGCCGGCCTTCAGGCCGGAGGTGGTGAAGCTGTACTCGTTGGTGCGGATCACGCCCGCTGTCTCCGGAAGCTTCGCGTCACTCCTCTCGCCGACCACGCGCAGCGGGGCGACCGTTCCCCTCTCCCCGTAGGTGCCGGTGATGTAGTAGCGGCCGGGGTCGAGCCGCTGGATGGCGGAGTTTGTCTCTCCAGGATCCGTGAAGCCGACTCCACCCTCCGTGTAGAGCCACTTCGGGAAGGGCCGGCGCGCCCTCCGTGCCTCCGTTATCGAATGGTTGCCCAGGATCCGCACGAGCTGGGCCTTGCGCCGCTCCTTCCCCTCGTTTTCGAGGGTGATCCTGACCAGCCCGGCCGGGATCGAACGGGGGGCGCGGTAGTGCGCCCGGCCGGGGGAGAGGTCGGCGACGGTGATCCGCAGCGCGCCGGCAGGCCGCGCTCGCTCATCCTCCCCGCACCCGCCGGAGAGCGCCGCGACCAGGCCTGCGGCGAGCGTGACGGCGGTGATCGATTCCGCTCGCGTGCGCTGGCGCCGGCCCACGCGCGAGAACCTATCGGTCTGCCCGGAGGCGCCCCCTAAGCTCCCCGTCATGGAGCCCGCACCGTGAAGCGCCTGGCGCTTGTCCTCACCGTGCTCGCCTGCGGGGCTGGAGCCCCGGCGCAGACCGCCGCAGCCGCAGCGGCCCCGGAACCGACCGACCTTGTACGGATCCCGTTCTCGCAGGATGACGGCTCGCTGACGCCCTACAGCTTCGAGCTCGGCTATCCGTTCGTCACGCTGATCTACGACACGCTGCTCTGGCGTGACTCGCGCGGGGTTCCAGAGCCATGGCTCGCCAGGGGGCTGAAGCGCAGCGCCGACGGCAGGCAGGTCACGATCCGCCTGCGAGACGGCGTGCGCTGGCACGACGGCAGGGCGCTCACCGCCTCGGACGTGGCGTTCACCTTCGAGTTCATGAAGCGCAACCTCCACCTTCGCTTCACGCCTCAGTTGACCGAGATCGAACAGGTGCGTGCCGTCGATCCTCTCACCGTGGTCTTCGCGCTGCGCCGGCCGGTGCTCGGCTTTCTCGACCAGCCGCTGTCCGATGTCCCGATCCTGCCGCGGCATCTCTGGGAAGGGCGCTCGGGGGAGCGGCTGATCCCGCCCGGTCCGCCGATCGGGAGCGGTCCCTACCGGCTGGCCGGCTACGACCGGCGCAGGGGCTACGTCTTCACCGCCAATCGCCCCTACTTCCGGGGCAGGCCGCAGGTGGACCGGATCGACGTCCCGATCATCCGCAGCGCGGAGGGGACCTTCAAGGCCCTCGAGCGCGGCAATGTGGAAATGGTCCCGGCGGGTCTCCCGACGGCCTTCCGAAAGGACCTCGGGAATCGCCTCGGGATCGATTACCGGAAGGGCGTCAACTACACAGGCACCGCGCTCCTGCTCAACCTGCGCCGTCCGCCGTTCGACAATCCAGCCGTCCGGAGGGCGGTGGCCCTCGCCCTCGATCTGGACCGAATCGCCGACGGGGTGGGCGAGGTCCTGCCGGCGAGCACGGGGTACCTCCATCCGGAGTCGCCATGGGCGCCGACCCCCGGACGGCTGCTCCATCGCTCGGACGAGGCTGCCGCCCGGCGCGAGCTGAGCCGGCTCGGCAACCCCCCGTTCGAGGTGCTCACGCCGGAGAACAACCCGGTGCGGCTCGACGTCGGACGACAGGTGGTGCTCGCGCTCCGCCGCGCCGGCGCACGGGCGACGCTGGTCGAGGTCCCCCGCGCGACGCTCGCCCGGGCCCTCGGCGGCGGCGATGGCTCGCGGCCCCGGTTTCAGGCGGCGATCACGAGCATCCCGGCGCTGATCTCCTACGACCCGGACTTCCTGCGGACCTTCTTCGGCGCCGACGCCCGGCTCAACCAGACCGGCTACCGCAGCGGCGCCTTCGACCGGGTCGCCGATCGGGTGGCTGGAGCCTCCGACCGCGCTGTCCGCCGCAGGGCGGTCGCCGAGGAGATGCGCCGGCTGGCCCGCGATGTTCCGGCGATTCCGCTCGTCTTCTCCGAGGGCGCCTTCGCGTACCGCCCGTCTGCCTACGACGGCTGGGTGTTCGTGAAGGGCACGGGCATCCTCGACAAGCGCTCGTTCCTGGGCGGCCGGCGCGGATTGGCTCGCACCCTTCCGGAGATCGACCCACCCGCCGGCGAAGACGACGGCCTGCCGATCAGCGGCTTCGGCCTCGCCGCCGCAGCGCTGCTGTTCGCGGCGATCGCGCTGTCGGCCGCAAGACTGTCAGGGTCGCGAGCTCGTTCGCGCTAGTCGGGGGTGCCCTAGGAAGCGGGCACGAGCGGCGGCTCCTCCATGATCTCCTCGAGCTCCTTTGCCGAGAGCGTCTCACGCTCTAGCAGCGCCGCGGCGATGCGGTCGAGTGTCGGTCGCGAGCCGTGGAGCACCTCGCTCGCGCGCTCGCGCGCCTCGTTCACCAACCGCCGCACCTCGGCACCGATCAGGCGCGTCTCCTCCTCGGAGTAGCGCGTCCCGAGCGGCCACTCGGCCGGATCGCTGCCGCCGTTGTCGGTGTAGCTCACGTCGCCCAGCGCATCGGTCATCCCCAGCTCGCAGACCATTTTGCGGGCGCTCGCGCTGACCTTCTGGAGGTCGACGCCCGCACCCGAGCCCGGCTCGCCGAAGACCAGCTCCTCGGCGACCCTGCCCCCGAGTCCCATCGCCATCTGGTTGATCAGCGTCGAGCGCGAGTGGATCGAGCGCTCCTCCTCGTCGGTTCCCCAGACGAAGCCGAGCATCTTTCCGTGGGGGATGATGCTGACCTTGTGCGGCACGGTCACGCCTGGCAGCACCTTCCCCACCAGCGCGTGTCCCGCCTCGTGATAGGCCACCATCCTGCGCTCCTCGGCGGTCATCACCTTCCTGCGCGACGCCACGCCGAGCATCGTCCGCTCGATCGCGTTGTCCATGTCCTTTGCCGAGACCTCATCTCGATCTGTGCGCGCGGCGAGCAGGACGGCCTCGTTCATCACGGCGGCCAGATCGGCCCCGGAGAAGAGCTGGGTGGCGGCGGCCACCGCGTCGAGGTCGACCTCGCGGGACAGGGGCTTGCCGCGGGCGTGGATGTCGAGGATCTCGCGCCTGCCCGCGCGGTCGGGAAGGTCGATCGTGACCTGGCGGTCAAAGCGCCCCGAGCGCGTGAGCGCGCCATCGAGGATGTCGGGGCGGTTGGTGGCCGCGATCACGAGCAGCCCGGTGCTCGGCTCGAAGCCGTCCAGCTCGACGAGGATCTGGTTCAGGGTCTGGTCGGTCTCGCGGCCGCCACCGCCCGGCGTATTGGTGCGCCGGCTTCCGACGGCGTCGATCTCGTCGAGGAAGAGGATCGCGGGCGCGGCGGCCTTCGCCTCGGCGAACAGGTCACGGACGCGCGCGGCCCCCTGACCCACGAACACCTCGACGAACTCGGTGGCCGCAGCCGAGAAGAAGGCCGCGTTCGCCTCTCCCGCGACCGCCCGCGCGAGCAGCGTCTTTCCGCAGCCGGGCGGCCCGGCCAGGAGGATGCCCCGTGGCGCGCGGGCGCCCATCTGGGCAAACCGCTCCGGCATCGCGAGGTAGTCGCGGATCTCGCGAAGCTCGTCGAGTGCGTCCTCCACGCCCGCCACGTCGGCGAAGGTGACCTTGTCGCCGGTCGAGCGCCGGCCGACGCTGCGGTCGCGCATCGACAGCCGGCGCTGGCGCTCCGGCGCCTCGAGGATCCGCTTCAGCCCCTCCTCGAGCTCGGCATTCGAAATGCTCTCCCTGTGGTTGCGCCCCGCCAGCAGGGCGGCCTCGTTGACCACGTTCGCGAGATCCGCTCCGGTGAGCCCGATCGCGCGGCTGGCGATCCCCTCGAGATCGACCTCCGCAGCGAGTCGCCTGCTCCTGGCGTGGAGCTCGAGGATGGCGAGCCGCCCCTTTTCGTCCGGCCGCTCCAGTCCCACGGTGCGGTCGAACCTGCCAGGCCGCAGCAGCGCGGTGTCGAGCACGTCCGGGCGGTTGGTCGCGCCGATCAGGATGACCCCGTCCCGCGCGTCGAAGCCGTCCATCTCGGTGAGGATCTGGTTGAGCGCCTGCTCCTGCTCTCCGGCGGTGGTGGCGCCCGCGGCGGGGCCCCGATGACGGCCGACCGAGTCGAGCTCGTCGATGAAGATGATCGAGGGCACGTTCTCGCGTGCCTCGCGGAAGAGGTCCCGCACGCGCGCCGCCCCGACGCCCACGTAGAGCTCGACGAAGTCGGACCCGGAGATGTAGTAGAAGGCCGAGCCGGACTCCCCTGCCAGCGCCCGCGCGAGCAACGTCTTGCCGCACCCGGGTGGGCCGTAGAGAAGGACACCTTTTGGAGTGAGGGCGCCGAGCCCGGCGAACCTCTCCGGGGCCGAGAGGAACTCGACGACGTCACGCAGCTCCGCGAGCGCGGCATCCTGGCCGGCGACATCGGCGAATGTCACGTCGGTCTTCTCCTGCTGCAGTTGCCTGGCGCCGCTGCGGATCGCAAACAGACCGGTCCCGCCCCTGTAGGCGAGGATCACGTAGAGAAAGGCGACCACGAGGATCAGGACGGGCAGCAGCAGCGTGATGGGGACCACGAGCTGCTTCAGGAACTGCTGGTCGATCGTCGTGGCCACGCGGTTGCGCACCAGGAGATCGGTGAGGTCGTTCTGAAGGCCGCCCTCCTTCAGGAACGGCGCGTTGTAGCGGCCGCCTGAGCCATCGGGGCGCCTGTAGGTGCCGACCACGACGGCGTCCTGGTTGAGGATCCGGGCGTCCTTGATGTCGCCCGAGTCGGCCAGCCGGACGAACTGGTCGAAGCGCAGCTTGTCCCCTCCGACGTGTGGACGCGATGCCTCGAGCACGCCGAGATAGGCGCCGATCAGGGCGATGATGGCGATCGCGCACCAGAAGCCCAGCGAGCCGCGCCCGCGCTTCTTGGTGCTCTTGCCTGATCCACTTGCCATGCGGTTCCCCGAGTTCGAACGTTAGCCGGACAGGGGACGATAGCCCTCCAACCCCCCGTTTGGCAGACGAGGCCCTTGGCCACGGGAGGGGCCGGTCGGCGGATGGGTGGGGCGAGCTCACCAGACCGGCCATCTTGCGCCAGCTTGGGGGAAAACCTGACACCTACTTGCCACGTCACGTTCTGCGCGCTACGCTTGCTAAAGAAATCCTAAGAGGAGGGGCTTGCATGCTTCATCAACGACGTTCCAGGCGCGGGATCATGGCGCTCGCCGCAGTCTCGTTGCTCCTGGTACCGGCAGCAATCGCGTGGGCTTGCAACCCGCAGGCGCAGCTCACGCCGAACAAGGCTTC
>JBPCJI010000137.1:0-11576 GCA_051005475.1 Thermoleophilaceae bacterium | reverse complement strand
GCGCTTCGGGGTCAAGCAGAAGGAGCTGCTGCGCCAGCTCAAGCTGCGCGTGGACGTGATCGCGATGAGCGCCACCCCGATCCCGCGCACGCTGCAGATGTCACTCGCGGGTGTCCGTGACATCAGCGTCATCGAGACGCCGCCGGAGGGCCGGCGGCCGATCAAGACGTTCGTCGGTGAATACGACGAGGAGCTCGTGCGCCGGGCGCTGCTGCGTGAGAAGGAGCGCCATGGTCAGGCGTTCTTCCTGCACAACCGCGTGGAGACGATCGACGAGACCGCGGAGCGGGTGCGCGCAATGTGCCCACAGGCGGAGGTGCTGGTGGCCCACGGGCAGATGGAGGAGAAGCAGCTCGAGCGCGTGATGCTGAGCTTCCTGCGCGGCGAGGCCGACGTGCTCGTCTGCACGACGATCGTCGAGTCCGGCCTCGACATCGCGAGCGCGAACACGCTGATCGTCGAGCGCGCCCACGAGCTCGGGCTCGCCCAGCTCTACCAGATCCGGGGTCGTGTCGGCCGATCTAAGGAGCGCGCCTATGCCTACCTGCTCTACCCGTCTGCCGCGGCGCTCACCGAGGAGGCCGCCGCTCGTCTTGCCACCCTGTCCGACTACACCGAGCTGGGCTCCGGCTTCAAGATCGCGATGCGCGACCTCGAGATCCGCGGGGCCGGCAACCTGCTCGGGGACGAGCAGTCGGGGCATGTGGCCGCGGTGGGCTTCGAGCTCTACGTCTCGATGCTCGACGAGGCCGTGGCGGCGCTGGGCGGCGACTCCGCGGTCGAGGCGCCGGAGCCCGTTCGCATCGACGTGCCGGTGGACGCCTACGTGCCCGGCGACTACGTGCCCTACGAGGCCGCGAAGATCGAGATCCACCGCCGCGTGTCCGGTGCGAAAGAGGTCGCCGACCTGCACCTGCTGCGCGAGGAGCTCGAGGATCGCTTCGGGCCCGTGCCGGACCCGCTGTCGAACCTGATCCGGATGCAGGATGCGCGGATCAAGCTCGGGCGCGCCGGCGCGCGCACGGCAGACTTCGCGGGCGGGCGGCTGGCCGTGGCGCCGATCGACCTCGACTCGCGCAGGGTCAAGCTGCTGCGCGCGCGGATCCCCGAGGCCGTCTACGAGTCGGGCCGCAGCGTCGTCCGGGTGCGGGTACCGGACGAGCCTGCGGAGCGCTTCCCGGCGGTGGTCGCGGCTGCCGAGGCGATTCTCGAGGCGGTCACCGAGCCCGCGCCGGAATGAAACCGGCTACAGCATGCGGTGCCTTCGCTACCATGCGCCGCTGCCGCGCCCCGCAGGGCGCCCGAAGCCTTCGACGGCGTCGCCTGTCAGGACGCTTGAGACACACGAACTCGACACTGTTCATATGACCTTTAGAGCCATCCAGCCGGCATTTCTCTCCGTCGCCGCGCTCGCCGCGGCCGCGGTCGTCTCGGGGTGTGGCAACAGCGTCCCGGCCAACAGCGTCGCAAAGGTGGGCGACGCAGTGATCACGAAGAAGGAGTTCGACCGCTGGTTCAAGAGCGCGGCGATGCAGCAGCAGCAGGGCGGCGGCGCGGCCGCAACCCCCAAGCCGCCGGACTTCAAGGAGTGCGTGGCCGCGCTCAAGAAGCAGCCTCAGCCCCAGGGTGGCAGCAAGCCCTCAGACGATGTGCTCAAGAAGCAGTGCAAGCAGCAGTACGACCAGCTCAAGCAGGAGGCCATGCAGTTCCTGATCCAGGCCGAGTGGGTCCAGCAGGAGGCCGAGGCGCGCGGTGTCAGCGTCAGCGACGCCGAGGTGAAGAAGTCCTTCGAGGACAAGAAGAAGCAGGCATTTCCCAAGGAGGCCGACTACCAGAAGTTCCTCAAGCAGTCGGGCATGTCCGAGAAGGACCTCCTCTTCCGCGTCAAGCTCGACGCCCTGCAGCCCAAGCTGACCCAGAAGGTCACCGAGGGCAAGGTCAAGATCACCGACCAGGACATCAAGGACTACTACGAAAAGAAGAAGAAGGACTTCGCCCAGCCCGAGCGGCGCGATCTCAACCTGGTGCTCACGAAGACCAAGGCAAAGGCCGAGCAGGCAAAGAAGGAGCTCCAGGCCGGCAAGAGCTTCAAGGCGGTCGCGAAGAAGTACTCGATCGACCAGGCCTCCAAGGCCCAGGGCGGCAAGCTTCCGGACGTCACGCAAGGCCAGCAGGACAAGGCGGTCGACAAGGCGGCATTCGCCGCCAAGAAGGGCAAGCTACTCGGCCCCGTGAAGGGCCAGTTCGGCTTCGCCGTGCTCAAGGTGTCCAAGATCAAGCCCGCCTCGCAGCAGACGCTCGCCCAGGCCAAGGAGACGATCCGCAACCTGCTGCGCGGTCAGCGCGAGCAGAAGGCGCTGGACAAGTTCATCAAGGACTTCCGCGAGAACTACAAGGAAAAGACCAACTGCGCGGACGACTATAGGGTGGCCGAGTGCAAGAACGCGCCCAAGGAGAAGACCGACACCGGCCCCGCCTCCGGGGGCCAGCCCGGCGGCCCGCAGGGCGCTCCTCCCGGTGGTGCTCCTCCCGGTGGTGCTCCTCCCGGCGGGCCCCCCCAGGGTGCTCCTCCCGGTGGGCCCCCCCAGGGTGCTCCTCCCGGCGGGGCTCCCCAGGGTGCTCCGCCCCAGGGGCCGCCTCCCACCGGTCCTCCGCCACAGGGCCCCGCCAGCCCGTAAACGGCCGGGGCCTGGGGATGCCCGCCGACGATGTCGCCGGGGCGCTTGCGCGCCTTGACGAGATCACGCGCCGCCTTCGCAGGGACTGTCCGTGGGACCGCGAGCAGGACGAGCGCTCGATCGTGCCGCACACGGTGGAGGAGGCCTACGAGCTGGCCGATGCCGCTCACGCCGGCGACGACGCAAAGCTGGTGGACGAGTTGGGCGACGTCCTGTTCCAGGTGTACTTCCTGTCGCTGCTGCTCGAGGAGCGCGGGCGAGGCGATCTTGCAGCGGTGGCTGACCACTGCCGCGAGAAGCTCATCCGCCGCCACCCTCACGTGTTCGGGGACACTGCCGCCGACACCGCGAGGGAGGTCCTGCAGAGCTGGAACGAGATCAAGCGGGAGGACGAGCGCGCCGGGGCGATCTTCGGTGAGCTGCCCGAGAACCTGCCCGCCACCCTCTACGCGCGCAAGGTGCAGAAGCGCGCCCAGAGCGCCGGGCTTGCAGGAGGCGACGCTCGCCGGGCCCTGGCCGATGTCAGGCAGAGCTGCGACCGGCTCATCTCCACCGATCCGATCCCGGACGACATGACCTTCCGGGAGATTGGCAGACTGCTGTTCGCGGCGGTGGAGGCAGCCGGTGCCCTCGGGGTCGATCCGGAGATCACACTGCGTCGCGAGGCCAAGCAATTCAAGAAGCAGATCGAGGAGGCAGATCCCAGGTGAGCGAGATCAGGCAGGTGCGCGCGCGACAGATCCTCGACAGCCGGGGCAACCCCACGGTGGAGGTCGACGTGGCGCTCGAATCGGGCGCGTCGGGCCGGGCGGCCGTGCCCTCGGGAGCCTCCACCGGCGAGTTCGAGGCGGTGGAGCTGCGCGACGGGGACGCGGCGTTTGCGGGAAAGGGCGTGACGAAGGCCGTGGGGAACGCAAACGGCGAGCTGGCCGCGGCCGTGACGGGCCTGGACGCGACCGACCAGGAGGGCGTGGACCGCGCGATGCTCGACCTCGACGGCACCCCCAACAAGGGCCGCCTCGGCGCCAACGCGATCCTTGGCATCTCGCTCGCCACCGCGAAGGCAGCCGCGGCCGAAGCGGGGCATCCGCTCTGGCGCCACCTCGGCGGTGAGGGCGCCCACGTGCTGCCGGTACCGATGATGAACGTGCTCAACGGCGGCGCGCACTCCGACAACAAGGTGGACTTCCAGGAGTTCATGGTCGTTCCCGTCGGCGCGCGCTCCTTCTCCGAGGGCCTCCGGATGGGCGCCGAGGTATTCCATGCGCTAAAGCGCAGGCTCCAGGAGCGTGGGCTCGCCACGGCTACCGGCGACGAGGGCGGCTTTGCCCCCGACCTCGAATCCAACGAGGCCGCGTTGCTGGTGCTCGTCGAGGGGATCGAGGCCGCCGGCTACACGCCCGGCGAGGAGGTGGGCATCGCGCTCGACCCCGCCACGAGCGAGATCCACTCCGGTGGCGCCTACGAGCTGAAGCATGAGGGCCGCAGCCTCTCGCCCGAGGAGCTCACCTCATACTGGGAGCAGATGGCCGGGCGCTACCCGATCCTCTCGATCGAGGACGGGATGGACGAGGAGGACTGGGACGGCTGGAAGGCCCTCACCGACCGGCTGGGCGACCGGGTCCAACTGGTGGGAGACGACCTGTTCGTGACCAACACGGATCGCCTCACGCGCGGCATCGAGCTCGGGGTTGGCAACTCGATCCTGATCAAGGTGAACCAGATCGGCACCCTCACCGAAACCCTCGAGGCGATCAGCACTGCCACCGCCGCCGGCTACACCGCGGTGATGTCCCACCGCTCGGGCGAGACCGAGGACGTGACGATCGCCGACCTCGCCGTGGCGACCGGATGCGGGCAGATAAAGACCGGCGCCCCTTCGCGAACCGATCGGGTGGCGAAGTACAACCAGCTGCTGCGGATCGAGGAGGCTCTGGGCGACCGCGCCGAGTATCCGGGCCGGTCGGTCTTCCGGAGCTGACGCCAAGACGGCAGGAGGTCGCGGGGAGGCAGCGAAGGAACGGCGGATGGCCGCTGCATCCACCACCCGCCCGCTCCGTTCCGCTCCCACCCGGCGCACTCGCGCGGGCGCGGCCGGGCGCATCCGGTGGGATCGGCTTGGCAGGATCGCCCTGCTGGCGATGCTGGGCGTGATCCTGCTGCTCTACGTCTCGCCGACAAAGCACTGGGTCGAGCAATCGGGCACCCGTTCGGCACAGGAACAGGATCTCTCGCGTCTGAACGCGGAGAACGCCGGACTGAAGCGGAAGGTGAGGGCGCTCAGGAACCCGGGGACGCTCGAGCAGGAGGCCCGTCGCCTGGGAATGGTCAGGCGGGGTGAGCGCAGCTACGTGATCGAGAACCCTCCAAAGCGCTAACGCGGTCGTCCTCGGTAGGTTTCGGGGCCGTGTCCTACGCCCTGGAGAACGCCCTCTCGCAGTGGGAGGAAGGCGCGCGTCGCCTGGGCGACGACCCCGCCATGGATCCGGCCGTGAATGCCGTGCTGGACGAGCTCAGGCGGCGCCTGGGCTCGACATTCGAGATCGCCGAGCTCGCGCAGATGTACGCGGACGACACCGATTGGGCCTCAGAGCTCGCCCGAAGGGGCGCGACGGGCACCGAGGCCGTCTTCGTGGTGGATGCGGCCTTCGGCCGCTATGCGCGGGAGGCTGCCGACTACGGGGGCGGCCGGATCCGACCCCGGGCAGCCCGGGGAGGAGCGCAGCGGGATCGCTGATCCCGCGAGCACCGGACCAGACTCTCCCCGGAGCGCAGCGGGATCGCTGATCCCGCGAGCACCGGACCACTCCCTTCCTCTAGCCCGATTCCCCGTCGCACGCGTCGGGGGCCTCACCGGCACGCGTGATCACGATGCGGTCAGGCTCGATCGCAACCGTCACCTGACGGTGCCCCGCCCAGTGCTCGGCGTAGAGGGGGTTGTCGCGCACGGCGGGATCAAGCCAGAGGCCGTAGCCGTCCTCGCCGTGATCGAAGGTGCCCTCTAGGGGCTTGCCTGCGCGCCCCCCTCCGCGTGCGCCCGCCCGACCACGGCCCCCGCGGCGCCCCCGCCGCCGCCGGCGCGGCTTGCCATCGTCCTCCGCTGCCTCATCCCCGCTCGCGCTCTTCACTTGGGCGTCGCCGTCCTCGTCGTCTTCCCGGGCGGCCAGGTCGGCCTCGAGTGCCGCTGCCACGAGCGCCTCGTCCTCCGCGCGCAGGTCGGGCTCCTCCTCGCGGACGGTCGGGCCAAAGAGGTCAGACTCCCCGCCGGCGGCCTCACCCACCTCGAGCTCGTGCTCGCGCTTGAAGGCCGAGATGTCCTTGACGGACACGTCGAGCTGGTGCGCGACCCAGGCGTCGGTGCGACCTTGGCGGACCCATGTCCGAATCTGGTTGAGCTGCGGCTTCAGGGAACGACGTGCCAAGGGGCGAGAGACTAGCAATACCCGAGCGCCGAGACCCAACCTGTCAGGTTGCCTCGCGAAGCGACTCGCTCCCGCGGTAGTATCCGGGCGGCAACCTGCTGACGTACACGCGCAAGCTCCAGGGATGGAGAGGGAGGCCGTGATGCTGGTCCTAACCCGCAAAGGCAACCAGAGCATCATGATCGGCGACGAGATCGAGATCTCGGTGCTGGCGATCATGGGAGAGAAGGTCCGTATCGGCATCGAGGCACCACGCTCGATCCCCGTCTTTCGCAAGGAGGTCTACCTGGAGATCCAGCGCGACCGTGCCGCCGAGGCGGACCCGGAGGCGGTCGAAGAAGCGCTGGAGCGCCTCAAGACGTCGGATTGACCCGGGGGCTCCCGCCCCCGGACCCCCGGCGGCGCTTGACCTACGGCGACCGGTGACCGTTTCGACCTGCCGTCGGTTGGCGGCTCAGCCCGCGAGGAGCGAGAGTGCCTGGAACATGTCGACCGTGACGATCACGGTGGTTGCCAGGATTGCGAGGCAGAGCCAGATGAAGCGCAGCGTGCCCTGCTTGTGGACCCTCTGGACGCGTCGCGTGCGAGAGCGGGTGACCGCCTGACGACGTAGCTGCTCCCGGCGCTGCACCGACTCGGCCGCCTCCTCGCGGAAGGCGGCTTCGTACTGTGCGAGGGACTGACGCATCCTCATGAGCGTCGTCAGGGTACCAGCGTGTAACGCCGGGAAACCCACCGGCCCCGTCGGTTTGCCTGAGTAGCATGCGGGCCGTGGAGCACAGGTTCACCGGTCCCTCGTACACCCTTGGGATCGAGGAGGAGCTGATGATCGTCGATTCCGAGACGTTGGACCTGACGAACTCGATCGAGGGTCTGCTGCAGGACCTGGCCTCCACCTCAGCCCCCGGCGAGGTCAAGCCGGAGCTGATGGAGTCGGTGTGCGAGATAGCCACGACCCCGTGCTCCACCGCTGCGGAGGCAGGGGAGCAGTTGGATGCCCTGCGGCGTACCGTGCGTTCGGTTGCGGAGCCGCGCGGGCTCGCGATCGGGGCCGCCGGCACGCACCCGTTCGCGATGTGGGAGGACCAGCGGATCGTCTCGCGTCCGCGCTACCGCGACCTGATCGCCGGTCTGCAGTTCGTGGCGCGGCAGGAGCTGATCTTCGGCATCCACGTGCACGTGGGGGTGGATGGCCCGGACAAGGCGATCTACGTGACCAACGGGATGCGGGTGCACCTCCCGCTGCTGCTGGCGCTGTCGGCGAACTCCCCCTTCTGGCGCGCCGATTCGACGGGGCTGCTCTCCACGCGCACGCCGATCTTCCGCGCCTTCCCGCGGGTGGGCATCCCCCCGCGTTACGACGACTTCGCCGAGTGGGCCCGCCGGATCGAGTTCATGGTCGCGAGCAAGACGATCGCGGACTACACCTACCTCTGGTACGACGTGCGACCGCACCCCAACTTGGGCACCGTCGAGGTGCGGGTGATGGACTCGCAGACCCGGCTGGAGCACACCGTCGCCCTCGCCGCCCTGGTGCAGGCGATGGTCAGGGAGCTGGCCGAGCGCTATGAGTCCGGTCTGGAGCTGTCGCGCTACCCCTACGAGATGCTTGACGAGAACAAGTGGCTCGCGGCCCGCCACGGGCTCGCAGGAGATCTCGTGGACCTGCCCAGCCGCGAGCGGGTGCGCACGAGCGAGCTGGCGCGCCGGCTTGTGGACCGCTTGAAGGACCACGCGGAGGATCTCGGGTCAACGGGCGAGCTGGCCGCGATCGAGGATCTGCTCGAGAACGGCAACGGCGCCTCGCGCCAGCTCGTGGTGTACGAGGCCAACCACGACCTGCGGGAGGTCGTCGGCGAGATCGTGGACAAGACGGTCCCCTCCGCTGCCGACCCGGCCGGCTGATCCCGGCGGGTACTCTCAGGATCGTGAGCCAGCCCGACCTTTTCGTCGTGTGCAAGAACTGCGGGAACGAGGTGAGCCCGTACGTGACCGAGTGCCCTTACTGCGGGCAGCGTGTGCGCAAGCGCGCGCCGAAGCTGGAGCGGGGCGGGGAGGACTCCGAGCCGCGCTTGAAGCGCCGCAGGCCGCGCCTGTCTGGCCTGCGCGCGGATGAGATCGAGGGCATCGCACCCGACGGGCGACCCGTCGTCACGGGCGCCCTCATCGTGGCCTCGCTGCTCGTGACGCTGGTGCTGGCCGCCGGCGGCGTGAGCCTCGGGGACGCCGGCGGCATCGTGATGCCCGGCGAGCAGGATGCGTGGCGCTACGTGACCGCCCCGTTCGTCCACGACAGCCTCGCCTACCAGTTCGTGACTCTCCTGGCGGTCGGTGTCTTCGGCTCGATGATCGAGCGCCGCTTCGGCTGGCTGCCGCTGCTGGTGACGTTCTTGGCCGCGGGCGCCGCGGGCTGCGCGGCGGCTGTGGCCGGCGATCTCTCCCCACCCTTCGGCGATGCCTCGGTCTACGGGGTGCTGGGCGCCAACGGGGCCGCGCTCGGCTTGGTATGCGCCTGGCTGGTGGATGACCGGAGGGCGGCCGCGCGCGGGGAGGAGCGCGAGAACGACCTGCTCGGCGTGCGTGTCTTCATTGCCGTTCTGCTCCTGCTGCCGCTGGCCATCGAGGAGGCGAGCACGGTGGCGGGGATCACCGGGGCCGTCGTCGGAGCGGTACTGGGGCTCGGCCTTCCCGTGTTTACGCGACGCTGATCTGTCCGGGTGGCCCCTCGGTCACGCGACCGATGCGCACGCCTGGCAAGTCGGCGCCCGCGGGTGCCGCGATCAGGAGGCCGCCGGAGGTCATCGCGTCGCAGAGCAGCCAACGGCGGCCCTCGGACACGTCCGCCCCCCACTGAACGACCTCCTCGACCCAGGTGCGGTTGCGGCGAGTGCCGCCGGCGATTGGCGGGTCCTCGCCCGACAGGAGGTCCAGCACCCCGGGGATGGCAGGGACGGCGCCCGCCTCGACCTCGGCTCCCAGGCCACTCCCGACCACCAGCTCGCGGAGGTGGCCGAGCATGCCAAAGCCCGTCACGTCGGTCATGGCGCTCGCGCGGGCCGCGACGGCGGCGACGGATGCCGCGTGGTTCAGCTCGGTCATGACCCGCACCTGCTCGGCCACGAGCGTGCTCGTCGCAAGGCCGCGCTTGGCCGCCGTGGAGATGACCCCGCCCCCGACCGGCTTGGTCAGGAAGAGCTCGTGCCCTGCCCGCGCGGTCGAGTTTCGCACCAGCCGGTCGGGATGCACGGTCCCGGTGACCGCGAGGCCGTACTTGGGCTCGCGGTCATCGATCGAGTGGCCTCCGGCGATCGACACTCCCGCCGCGGTGGTGGCCGCGGCCCCGCCCCGCAGGATCTCCCGCAGGATCTCCCCGCCCAGCTCCTCCAGTGGATAGGCCACGAGGTTGAGGGCGGTCACAGGGGTCCCGCCCATCGCGTAGACGTCCGACAGGGCGTTGGTTGCGGCGATCCGCCCGAAGTCGAACGGGTCGTCGACGATCGGGGTGAAGAAGTCCACCGTCGTCACGATCGCCAGCTCCTCCGAGACGCGGTAGACCGCGGCATCGTCGGCCGTGTCGTTTCCGACCAGGAGCGCCGGGTCGCCGTTGCGCGGAAGGTCGGCGAGCAGCCGGTGCAGGTCCGCCGCAGGCAGCTTGCAGGCGCATCCGGCGCCATGGGAGAGCTCGGTGAGCCTGGGGGTCCTCACGCGCCTATCATCCCGCCCGATGCCCGAGCGCGCTTTCACCGATGGGGAGTTGGACAGTGCGGTGGAGGCCCTGAGCGACCCCGAGCGCTTCCGCGCGGCCGAGGCGCGGGTCGCGCGGGTGGCGCCACAGCTCCAGCAGATCCTGAACGCCGCCCTGCACTCCGGTGGCTGGTTTGGCGAGGCCCACGACTCCCAGGTGCGCCAGGCCGCGGGTGCCGTCGAGGAGAACGAGCGCATCACCGCGATGCGCACGCTGCTGGCGGAGGAGACCCGGATGGGAATGCTCGTGGGGGTGGCGGTCGGCTGGGAGCTGGCCCGGGAGCTGGAGCTCTCCTAGATATCCTCGCCCCGCCCTTTCGAACCTCGAGTGAAGGAGAGCGCGATGCCTGACGTGGAGTTCCAGGCCAACGGCGGCAGTGCCCCGGGCTACCTCGCCGCCCCCGAGTCCGGAAGCGGGCCCGGCGTGATCGTCCTGCAGGAGTGGTGGGGCCTCGAGGACCACATCAAGGACGTGTGCGACCGGTTCGCGAAGGAGGGGTTCTTCGCGCTCGCCCCCGACCTTTTCCGAGGCGAGACCACCGACCAGCCCGATGAGGCCCAGCAGAAGATGATGGCCCTCTCGATGGACCAGGCCGAGCAGGACATGCGCGGTGCGGTCGACTTCCTCGTGGCGCAGGACGGCGTGGAGGGACCGGGCGCGGGAGCGGTGGGCTTCTGTCTCGGCGGCGGCCTGGCGGTGTGGGCGGCCACGATCAACGACAAGGTGAAGGCGGTGGTGAGCTACTACTACGTGATGCCTCACGGAAAGCCGGACTTCTCGGAGATCAAGGCGCCGGTCCTGGGCCACTTCGGCACGAGCGACGAGTTCGTCCTGGTCGGGCACGCCAAGGCGCTCGAGCGGGAGATAGGAAACGCATCGGGGCGGCCGGTGAGCTTTCAGTTCTACGAGGGCGCAGGCCACGCGTTCTTCAATGACACCGACCGCCTCGGCACCTACGACCAGGAGGCCGCCGAGCTCTCCTGGCAGCGCACGCTGGACTTCCTGCGCCCGAACCTGGCTGAGTGATGGTCGCTCCCCCGCGATGCCGCACCGCGCGCAGGCGGGTCGCCGCGCTGGCCATCGCCGCGGCGGCCCTCCTGGGCGGGGGCTGTGGGGATGACGAGGGACGGGTGCGGCAGGAGACAGTGGAGGGCGCCACCACGCCGACCACGCCCGCCGAGACGACTCCGGCCCGGACCGTTCCCGAGCGCGAGCGGACGCTCACGACGCCCGCGGACGGTGCCACGCCTCCAAGAGCGCCGGAGGAGGAGCCGGGCGGCGCGGGGGATGAGCAGCCGGCGAGCTCTCAGGCGCTGCTGACCGGCCGCGCCGGCCGGATCGGCCCGGTGCAGGTGCGGGTGCCCCCCTTCATCGCCATCCGCGTCGAGCTGCGCTCCGACGACGGGAGGCCCTACGCGCTGCGGTTCGGCAAGCGGGTGATCATGGTCGACGCCGACACGCCCTCGGTGTCGACAACCTTCGACGGGCTGCGCCCCGGGCGGCGGCTGAAGGGCAGCGGGAAGTCCGGTGGCGTCGTGATCGAGGCCTCCGCAGAGCCCGGCCCCTGACGGCGGCCCTAGAGGGCCGGTGGGAGCGGCGGCGGCGGCGGCTGCGTGGGCACCGGCTCCCCCGCGGGCGGCGCTGCCGGGGCCGGGGCGGGCACCTCGCTGGGGGGCGGCGGGGTGGGAACGCCCTGCTCGAGCGGCCGGGGGACCGGCTCGGTGCGGGGCG
>JBPCJI010000136.1:0-3331 GCA_051005475.1 Thermoleophilaceae bacterium | reverse complement strand
CGCTCGAGCCGGCGGCCGCCCCGAATGCGGGCCGCCGCAGCGCGGTGCGCATCGCGCGGCGGGTCGCAGTGGTCGGCGCGGCGGTCGGGGGCGTCGGCTTGGCGGCGCTGGCGCTCGAGCGGCTCGGCATCGAGTCGATCGGGCGCGCGGTGGTCGCGGCCACCCCGGTATGGGTGCTGTCGGCGTTCGCGCTCATGTGCCTCTCGATGCTGATCCGCGCGGAGGCCTGGCACGCGATCCTGCGCGCCGCCATGCCGGGAATGCGGATCCACCGGCGCGACGTCGCCCGCGCCACGATGGTGGGGGTGCTGGTGTCGGCCACCCTCCCCGCGCGGCTGGGCGAGCCCTCCCGCGCGCTGATCCTCGCCCGGCGGCTGGGTCGCGTCCGCCACCGGTTCCCGGTGGTGCTGGGCACGCTGGTCTCCCAGACGCTGCTGAACATCCTCGCCCTCGCGGTGCTCGGCTCGATCATGTTCGCCACGGTCGGCATCTTCCGTGGCGGCGAGGACGCGCTCGTGTTCGTCACGATCGGGCCCGTCGTGCTGATAGCGCTTCTCCTGTGCGTTCCCGCGCTCCTGCGCCGGGGAAAGCCGTCGCGTTTCGTGCGGATACAGCAGGCGGCCGCCCTCGCGCGCGCGGCGACGGTGCAGGTGCGAAGCGGCCTGAAGGTCTTCCGCAAGCCGAAGCTCGCAGTCTGGGCCACGACCGCCCAGCTCACGGCCTGGGCCGTGCAGTGGCTCTCCTGCTACCTGCTGCTCGTGGCACTCGGCCTGGACGGGCGAGCGGGCCTGGGCGCCGCGGCGGCGGTCCTATTCGCGGTGAACGTGACCGCCGCCCTGCCGGTCACCCCGTCCAACCTGGGCGTGTTCCAGGCCGCCTGCGTGGCGGTGCTCTCCGCCTACGGGGTGGGCAAGACCGATGCGCTGGCCTACGGGATCATCCTCCAGGCGGTCGAGATCGCCACCGCCCTGGCGATGGGAATGCCCGCGCTCGTGCGCGAGGGGATGTCGTGGAAGGACCTTCGCCTGAGGGCGCTGCACGCCGCTCCGGTGCAGCTCGGCGCTGCCGGCCGTCGCGAGCGGGTCGGGCCCGCCGAGGCCGAGGCCTAGGAGGAGCCCCCCACCCGTGCCGTGGCCCTTCAAGCGCGAGCGTGATCCCACCGATGCGCCGTTTGCGCGGCACCTGGTCGCAGCGCACGAGAGCTGGGAGGAGCGGATCGCCGCCAGCCGGGAGGTCGAGGAGCCGACACGAGTGGCGCTCCTCGGCGCCTCGGCCGGGGCGATGGTCGCACTCGGGGCCTATGTGATGTCGCTGCGCATGGAGCTGGAGGATCCGTCACCCGCCTCCGGTGGGAGAGCCGGTGCCCGCAACCGCATCTTTCAGTTCGCCCAGGAGCTCGACGACGCGCGGGCGGCCGAGGCGGCGTACCGCGTGGCCACGTGGGCGCTGCTCAGCGAGTTCGTCGCCCACCTCTGGGGCGAGGACTACGAGTACGCGATGCACGAGTGCGGAAAGGCGTTCGGCTTCGAGAACCTCTACGAGGAGACCACCGTCCACTACGGCCTGCCGGCGGAGGAGCGCGCCTCGGAGGACGAGCGCATGCACAACATCGTGAAGGCCTCGCTCTACGGCATGGTCAGCTCCGTGCTGCAGGAGCCGGTCGAGCCAGAGGACGAGTTCATCAACCTCCACCTGGACGCCTGGATCGAGCAGTTCAGCATCGGTCTCGAGGTGGGCGGGGAGCGGCTCGACCAGCTCGCGCCGGAGGGCCTGGGCGACTGAGCGCGCGGCCGCGGCCCAACCTTGACACGAGCTTGTCAAGGTTTGCCCCTCTCCGCTAGCCTTCGCCTCCACGCATGGGACGCGACTACCTCAACCTGATCAGTCGGCGCGTGGTCGTCTTCGACGGCGGCATGGGCGCCACGCTCGAGCAGTTCGACCTCACCGCTGAGGACTACGGCGGCCTTCAGGGCAAGTGTCACGAGGCGCTGGTGCTCAACCGCCCGGATGTGATCGAGGGCGTGCACACCGCGATGCTCGACGCCGGCGCCGAGGTGCTCGAGACGGACACCTTCCAGGCGAGCCGCCTGAAGCTCGAGGAGTGGGGCCTGGCCGAGCACACGCTCGAGATCAACCGCAAGGGCGCCGAGATCGCGCGGAAGGCCGCCGGGGAGGATCGCTACGTGGCGGGCTCGATCGGCCCCACGGGCCACCTGCCGGCCTCCGATGACCCCACACTGGGCAGGATCACCTTCGCCGAGCTGTTCGAGGTCTTCACCGAGCAGGCCCAGGGCCTGATCGAGGGCGGAGCCGACCTGATCATCATCGAGACCGCGCAGGACATCCTCGAGGTGAAGGCGGCGGTCTTCGGCGCGCGCGAGGCGTTTCGCACCACGGGCCGGACGCTGCCGATCCAGTGCTCGGTCTCGCTGCTCCCAAACGGGGGCAAGATGCTGCTCGGAACCGACATCGCGGCCGTGCTCACCACGCTCACGGCGCTCGAGGTGGATGCGCTCGGGCTCAACTGCTCCACCGGGCCCGAGGACATGCGCGATGCGATCCGCTACCTGGGCGAGCACTCGCCGGTGCCGGTGCACTGCATCCCCAACGCGGGCATCCCCAGCCAGGGCCCGGAGGGCGAGACGATCTTCCCCGCCGAGCCCGACCCACTCGCAGAGACGTTGCAGGAGTTCGTGGAGAAGAGCGGCGTGACGATCGTCGGCGGCTGTTGTGGCACGACGCCCGAGCACATCGCGGCGATAGTGGAACGGGTGGGGGGACGGAAAGCCGCCCCCCGGCCCGCGCCCGGTCCTCCGATGGTCTCCTCGATGATGAGCGCCACGCCGCTCGCCCAGGAGCCGGCGCCCACGATCGTGGGCGAGCGCGTGAACTCCCAGGGCTCGCGGCGCGCGAAGAAGCTGCTGCTCGAGGACGACTACGACGGCCTGCTGAACATCGCCACGGGCCAGGTGGAGATGGGGGCCCACGTGCTCGACCTCTGCGTGGCGCTCACCGAGCGCGAGGACGAGGACGAGCAGATGCGGGTGCTCGCAAAGCGGGTCGCGCTCGCGCTGCCGGCGCCGATCCAGATCGACTCGACCGAGCCGGAGGTGATGAAGCGGGCGCTCGAGCAGATACCCGGCCGGGCGATCGTGAACTCGGTGAACCTGGAGGCGGGCCGCGCAAAGCTGGACACGGTGGTACCGCTGGCACGGGCCCACGGCGCGGCGCTGATCGCGCTCACGATCGACGAGGTGGGCATGGCAAAGACGCGCGATCGCAAGCTCGAGGTGGCCAGGCGCCTCAGGGACCTGATCTGCGACGAGCACGG
>JBPCJI010000135.1:0-16260 GCA_051005475.1 Thermoleophilaceae bacterium | reverse complement strand
GCCCGGGCCGGCCTCGAGCTTGGGCGGGGCGTTGCGGAGAAGGTGATCGCCAAGGCGAAGACGGACGGGGCGGGGACCATCAAGTGGGACGGCAAGCGCCCTCGCGGTCCCGAGCATTGGGAGCCCGATCCGGGTTCTACCGGACAGCCCAACCGGCCCGAGGCGGGTAGGTGGAAGACGTGGATGTCCGATCCCGTCAGCCGGTTCCGGCCCAAGCCGCCGCCCAAGTATGGATCGAAGGCGTTCATCGCCAATGCCCGCGATGTCATGCGGGTCAAGGAGCAGCTCACCGACAGGCAGAAGCGGCTCGCGGACTTCTGGGAGGGCATGGAAGGGACCGCGCTCCCGGCGGGCATCTGGAACCGCGTCGCGATTCAGTACGTCCGTGACGAGAAGCTGAGCGTCCCCAGGCAGGCGAGGACATTCGCGCTTCTGAACGTGGCGATGGCCGACGCGGGCGGCGCGGTCTGGGATTCGAAGTTCCTCACCGGGTGGTGGGACCCGCGGCCGATCAATTCGATCCGCGACCTCGGCCTCGACAAGAAGTGGCAGTCCTACCTCGGCCCGACGCCGCTCTTTCCCGCCTACCCGTCTGGGACGTCGGGCTACTCGGGCGCCGCGGGCGAGACGCTCGCCTATCTGTTCCCCGACGACGCGAAGATGTGGCGTAGGCGAGCGAAGGAGGCGGGCTACTCCCGCCTGTGGGGCGGCGTTCACTGGCGGATCGACGTGGAGGCCGGGCTGCCGCTGGGCCAGAAGGTCGCCCGCGGCGTTGTCGAGCGGGCCAAGCAGGACGGGGCCGACAAGCCATAAGCGCAGCGGGGCCTCCGACGCTCGTTGCCGTCCTCGCCGTCCTCGCCGCGGTGGTGGCCGGCTGCGGGGAAGGCAAGGAAGAAGCGCGGCGGGACCCCTTCGCTGCGGCGCTTCAGGGCCAGACCCCTTCCGCGTCGCGCAAGGTGGCGCCGCGCTGGGAGCGTGTTGCGACGCTCGCAGGCGCCGGCGACAGGACGGAGAGGCTGCGTATCTCGCGACGCGCGCTTCAGTGGCGCGTCCGCTGGCGCTGCTCGGCCGGCCGGATCGCGTTCTCGGCCACGCCCCGGCTGCGATCCGACCGCGGCCGAGTGGGGCGCGAGTGCCCGGGGGCGGGGGCGGTCGCTTGGAGTCGCTTAGGCCCTGTTCGACTCCGCGTTGCGGCTACCGGGCGTTGGACCGCGGTCGTCGAGCAGCAGTTCGACACGGCGCTGAACGAGCAGCCACTTCAGGGGATGCAGTCCACCCGCGCCCGCGTCCTGGGACGTGGCGGCTTCTACTGGATGGACGGAAAGGGCACCGGCGAGGCGCTGCTCTACCGTCTGCCGACCGGCAGGCTCGCGCTGCGACTCGAGGACCTCCGGATCCCACCGACAGCCGGCATGTTCCTCTGGCTCTCCGAGGCACGGAGGCCGAAGACTTCGAAGGAGGCCATCGGCACCCCGCCGTTGAGGCTGCGGGAGGTCAAGTCGACACTCGGGGACCAGAACTACCTGCTGCCCCGCGGCTTGGGGCCGGATGCCGTTCGGTCGGTCGTCATCTGGTACAGGCCCACCGGGACCGCCTACATCGCGGCCGCGCTGCATTAGCTTTTTGCGCTCATCAGCGCCTCGGTCCACCGGCAGGCGATGGTCCACTTCATCGGCGGCGGGCCGGGCGCGCCGGACCTGCGGACCATTCGGGCCGCCGAGGTCATCGCCACGGCGGACGCTCTGGCAGGCGGTAGCGCGCCAACGGACCGATCCGAGGTCCCGAGTGTGGAACACTAGATGTGGTATGCATTCAGAAGAATCAGCGTCGCTCGAGTGTGAGCCCGAGCACGGTTGCATCACCTGCGGCGACGAAGCCGTCGAGCTACGTGTCGTGAAGCTCGACGAGGATCGCGGGCTCGCGCTCTGTGAGAGCGCCGAGGGCGCCCGTCAGACCGTCGAGACCGCCCTGGTGCTTCCCGTCTCCCTCGGTGACCGCCTGCTCGTTCACGCCGGTACCGCCATCGCCCGACTCCAGGAGGAAGCCGCATGAAATACGTTGACGAATACCGTGACCCCGAGCTGGGTCGCGCGCTTTCGGCCGACATCCTCTCGCTGGTCGAGCCGGGCCGCCACTACAAGTTGATGGAGGTCTGCGGCGGCCACACCCACTCGATCTACAAGTTCGGGATCGACGACCTGCTGCCGGAGAACGTGGAGCTCGTGCACGGTCCGGGATGCCCCGTGTGCGTGATCCCGATGGGGCGCGTCGATGACGGCATCGCCCTCGCCCACGAGCCGGGCGTCATCTTCACGTGCTTCGGCGACATGCTGCGCATCCCGGGATCGGACGGCTCGCTGCTCGAGGCCAAGGCCGAGGGTGCCGACATCCGGATGGTCTACTCGCCCCTCGACGCGCTGCGGATCGCCAAGCAGAACCCCGACAACGAGGTCGTCTTCTTCGCGATCGGCTTCGAGACCACCGCACCCTCCACCGCCCTCACGCTGATGCGCGCGAAGGCCGAGGGCGTGACGAACTTCTCGTGCATGTGCAGCCACGTCACGATCGTGCCGCCGCTGCGCGCGCTGCTCGACTCGCCCGACATGCGGCTCGACGGGTTCATCGGGCCGGGCCACGTGTCGACGGTCGTCGGGGCGCGCCCGTTCGAGTTCATCCCCGCCGACTACGGCAAGCCGATCGTCGTGGCCGGGTTCGAGCCGCTGGACGTGCTGCAGTCGATCCGGATGATCCTGCAGCAGCTCGCCGAGGGCCGCTGCGAGGTGGAGAACCAGTACAAGCGCGTCGTGCACTACGACGGCAACCCCGCGGCGCTCCAGGCGCTCTCCGAGGTCTTCGAGCTGCGCCCCCACTTCGAGTGGCGCGGCCTCGGGTTCATCTCCCAGAGCGCGCTGCGGATCTCCGACGCCTACGCCGACCTGGACGCGGAGATCCGCTTCACGGTGCCGGGCGTGCGCGTGGCGGACCCGAAGGCCTGCCAGTGCGGCGAGGTCCTGAAGGGCGTCATCAAGCCGTGGGAGTGCAAGGTGTTCGGCACCGCCTGCACGCCCGAGCGCCCGATCGGCACGTGCATGGTCTCCCCCGAGGGCGCGTGCGCGGCCTACTACAACTACGGCCGCTTCGCGCGCGAGCGGGAGGTGGTGTGAGCGAGGGCGATGCGGGCGTGAGCGGGGCCGGTCCCGGCGCCAACGGGAGGAGCTCCGGCGCCAGCCCCGGGGGGGCCGAGAAGGGTGGCGCCTCCGATCGCGAGGAGAAGATCCTCGGAATCATCGAGAAGACTCGCTCCAAGCCCGGGAAGTTCAAGGACGCCCAGATCACGATGTCCCACGGGGCGGGCGGGAAGGCCACCCAGAGCCTGATCGAGGGCCTGCTCCTTCCCGCGTTCGTGAACGACAAGCTGGCGGCGCTCGGGGACTCCGGCGCCTTCGAGGCAAATGGCGCGCGGCTTGCGATGACCACCGACAGCTTCGTCGTCAGTCCGCTGCGCTTCCCCGGCGGCTCGATCGGAGACCTCGCCGTGAACGGCACGGTCAACGACCTCGCCGTCTCCGGGGCCAAGCCGCTCGCGCTGACCCTCTCGCTGATACTCGAGGAGGGGCTCGACACCGCGATCCTGCGCCAGGAGGTCGACGCCGCCGCCGCGGCCGCCCGCGCGGCGGAGGTGGACATCATCAGCGGCGATACCAAGGTGGTCGAGCGCGGCCTCGCCGACTCGATGTACATGTGCACGGCCGGGGTCGGATTCCGCGACCCGCGCGCCGAGCTGTCAACCGCGGCGCTGCGCCCCGGCGACCGCGTTCTCGTCTCGGGCACCGTCGGGGAGCACGGGACGGCGATCATGCTGGCCCGTGGCGACTTCGACCTCGACGCGGGGATCGAGTCCGACACCTGCTCACTGTGGCCGGTGGCCGATGCGCTGCTCGAGGAGGTCGGCCCCCACCTGCGCTGCATGCGCGATGCGACCCGCGGCGGCGTGGCCTCCGCCCTGAACGAGCTCGCGCGCGCCTCAACGGTCGCGATGGAGATCAGGGAGGCCGACGTGCCGATCAGCGAGGGCGTCAAGGGCGCCTCGGACATCCTCGGACTCGATGCCATGTACGTGGCCAACGAGGGCAAGCTCGTCGCGTTCGTGGCCCCCGAGGCGGCGGAGGCGGCGCTGAGGACCCTGCGCTCGGTCCCGGGATGCGAGCAGGCCGCCGAGATCGGCGAGGTCAAGACCGACCCCCCGGGAATGGTCCTGTTGGAGACGGCCTTCGGCGGGCGGCGCGTGCTCGACCTGCTGGTCGGGGACCCGCTGCCGCGGATCTGCTGAGCATGACCATCGAGGTGGCTCGTACCGCCGTGTCCGACAAGCGGATCGATGAGCTCGTGGCGCTGCGCACCGAGGCGAACGCCTCCTTCTTCGCCACCGAGGCCGACCGGCTCGCGAAGCTCTGTCACCTGATGGCCGAGCGCTTTGCCCGCAGCGGCCGGCTGCTGGCGCTCGCCGCCTCGCCGCAGGCACGCTCGGATGCCCGCCACGTGGCCGTCGAGTTCGTCCACCCGGTGATCGTCGGCAAGCGGGCGCTGCCGGCCATCGGGCTCGCCGGAGAGGGCGGGTCGCTGATCAGGCAGGTCGAGCTGCTGGCCGAGCCCGGGGACATCGTGATCGGATTCGGCGACGACGTCCCGTTCCTGACGCCCGGCGCGGCGCCCGGCGCCGGCGAGGTGGCGGAGGGGCTCACGCTCGCGCGCGAGCGCGGCTGCCTCACGGTGGCGTTCGAGCCGGGGCCGGCCGAGTGGGTCTTCGAGCCTCACGCCGAAGAGCCGTTCGTGCGCCAGGAGCTGGCTGAGACCGCATACCACCTGCTCTGGGAGCTCGTGCACATCTTCTTCGACCACAGGGGGCTGCTCGAGGGCCGCGACGCGCGGACCGTGCACGACACCGGCGCGTCGAGCTTCCTGTACCCGTTCCTCGGCGAGCAGGAGGACGACCTGGGAGCGGTGTTGGCGGACGTCAAGGCCTCCGTCCTGCTGAAGGCCGAGGAGATCGGCGAGCTGAGGGCGCAGACGCTGCAGGACGGTCGCGAGGAGCTGGTGGCGGCGGCGCACACGCTGCGTGGCGCTCTCGACGGCGGAGGGCGACTGCTCGTGCTCGGAAACGGCGGCTCGGCCACCGACGCGATGGACGCCGCCGCGGACATGCGCTGCCCGCCGAGGGGCTGGCCGGCGCGCCCGGCGCTCGACCTGACCGAGGACACCTCGATCATCACGGCGATCCTCAACGACATCGGCACGGAGGCGATCTTCGCCCGCCAGGTGATCGCGCACGGCAGGGAGGGGGACGTCCTGCTGACGCTGTCGACCAGCGGCACCTCGAAGAACGTGATCGCGGCGCTCGCGGAGGCGCGCAGGCGCTCGCTGGCAACCGTGGCCATGGTCGGCTACGACGGGGGCAGCGTGGCCGCCGAACGGCTCGCCGATCATGTGGTGATCACGCGCTCGGAGCACATACCGCGTATCCAGGAGGCCCAGGCGAGCGCCTGGCACGCCCTCCGCGAACTGATGGAGGTGGACCAGTGACCCCGACCGCACCCAACGTCTCGACCGGAGCCTATGAAGCGTCCGGCACCGATGCCGAAGAGCATTCTCCGGAGAGCGGCGGGCGAGTGTGGGAAAGCGCGCACGGCGCGCTGCGGGGCGCCATCGCCGCGATGGCGATGACCGGCATGCGCTCCTTCACCCTGAGCACCGGGCTCGTGGAGGAGCCACCACCGCGCGCGATCCTGCGCCCGAAGTCCAAGGGCCTCTTCCGCGTGATGCCGAAGCGCTTCCGGCGGGCGGGTCAGGAGCTGGCCCACTGGGGCTACGGCGCGGCGGGCGGTGCGGCGTTCGCGATGCTCCCCGACCGGGTGCGGATGCAGGCATGGTCGGGTCCCGTGTTCGGTCTCGGGATCTGGCTCGGCTTCGAGCTGGGCATCGCGCCGGTCCTCGGCCTGTCGCAGGCAAAGAAGCCACGCCCGGTCGATCGGGTCGCGCTGGCCGTCGACCACCTGCTCTACGGCCTGGTGCTCTCCGAGACTCGCAGCCGCCCGCGCGAGTGAGGCCCCGTAGCTCGATAGGGCCCTAGTGGACCGTCCGCCAATTTCGCACCCGTTTGGCGGCCCCTGGACGCGCCTGGCTGCGCCCCGCGGGATCGCCGATGCTCTGGCATCGACTCACCCGCGCGACTTGCCAGCCACGCCCAGTGGCTCGCCAAAGCGGGCACGAACTTGTCGGACGGCCCACTAGCCGTGGCCGGGCGGTCGGCCGGCGGCGGGAAGTCAGCAGAGCGGCGGCGGGTCCGGGCGCGCGTGACCGGCACCGTTCAGGGCGTGGGCTTTCGCCCGTACATCCACCGCCTGGCGGGTGAGCTCGAGCTGGCCGGCTATGTCCTGAACGACGACCGCGGCGTGCTGCTCGAGGTCGAGGGTGGCGCCCCCGCGGTGGCGAGCTTTCTCGAGCGCCTGCCGGATGACGTGCCTCCGCTCGCCACGGTCGAGCGAGTCGACGCCGTGGACATGGCGCTCACCGGCGAACGGGACTTCACCATCGCCCTCAGCAAGCGGGGTGGCGAGCCGTTGGCGATCATCTCGCCGGACGTCGCCACCTGCGACGCCTGCCTGCGCGAGCTGTTCGACCCGGCCGATCGCCGCCACCGCTACCCGTTCACCAACTGCACCGACTGCGGGCCACGCTTCACGATCGTGCGCGGGGTGCCCTACGACCGGCCGTTGACCACGATGGCGGGCTTTGCGATGTGCGACCGGTGCCGGTCGGAGTACGAGGACCCGGCCGATCGCCGCTTTCACGCACAGCCGAACGCCTGCCCCGACTGCGGCCCCTCGCTCCAGCTCCTGGACGCCGGCGGGCGCCGCCTGGACGTGCGCGATCCGCTGGCGCCCGTGACGGACTCGTGGGGGGCGGGGCTGGTGGTGGCGATCAAGGGCCTCGGCGGCTTTCACCTTGCATGCCGTGCCGATCAGGAGGACGCCGTCGCGACGCTCCGCTCGCGCAAGCACCGGGAGGACAAGCCGTTTGCGCTGATGGCCCCCGACCTCGAGGCCGCGCGGGCGATCGTGGAGCTGACCCCCGCCGAGGAGGCCCTCCTGCTGGGCCGTGAGCGCCCGATCCTCATCGCCCGCCGCCGCCCCGGCGCGGCAGTGGCCGACTCGGTTGCCCCCGGCTCGCCCGACCTGGGCGTGATGCTCCCCTACACGCCGCTGCACCACCTGCTGCTCGCGGATGCGGGAACGACGCTCGTGATGACAAGCGGCAATGTCTCCGACGAGCCGATCGCCTTCGGGGACGAAGACGCCCTCCGTCGCCTGCGCGGCATCGCGGACCTCCACCTCCTGCACGACCGCCCGATCCAGACGCGCACGGACGACTCGGTGGTGCGTTCGCTGGGGACCGTGCGCGAGCGGCCGCTGATCTTCCGGCGCTCCCGCGGCTACGTGCCGTCGAGCCTGCCGCTGCCGCTCCCCTCCCCACGCCCACTGCTCGCCTGCGGCGCGGAGCTCAAGAGCACGTTCTGCGTGGCCAAGGGCGATCGCGCCTGGGTGAGCCACCACATCGGCGACCTCAAGAACTACGAGACACTCGTCTCATTCGAGGAGGGCATCGCCCACTTCGAGCGGCTGTTCGCGGTCAAGCCGGAGGTGGTGGTCCACGACCTCCATCCCGATTACCTCTCTACTGCTTACGCGCTTCGCCGGGAAGGTGTCGAGGAGATCGGCGTCCAGCACCATCACGCGCACCTGGCCGCATGCCTGGCCGAGCATGGGGAGGAGGGCCCGGCGGTGGGGGCGATCTACGACGGCACGGGCTACGGCACCGACGGCACCGTCTGGGGTGGCGAGCTGCTCGTGGGAGGCCTCGCCGGCTTCACCCGGGTCGGACGGCTCCTTCCGGTCCCGATGCCGGGCGGGGAGGCCGCCATTCGCGAGCCGTGGCGGATGGCTTGCGCCTGGCTGCTCGCGGCGGATGATGTGGGCGACTCCGGCGAGCTGCGCCCTCCGGAGCCACTCGCGGGCAGGGTGTCCCTGCAGAAGTGGCAGGCGGTCGTTGCACTTGCGCGAAACGGATTGGCATCACCCCTCACCTCGAGTATGGGCAGGCTCTTCGACGCCGTCGCTGCGCTCTGCGGGTTGCGCACCCATGTCAACTACGAGGGCCAGGCCGCTATCGAGCTGGAGGCCATATGTCATCCATGCGAGAACAGGGTCTATCCCCTGTTCGCGGTCGAGTCCCCCGACGGGCTTGTGCTGGATGCGCGGGCGACTGTGGCCGCGGTCGTTGGGGACCTCGACGCCGGGGCTGCCCCGGCCACCGTGGCGGCCCGCTTCCACAACGCCGTCGCGCAGGGGACGGCACAGGTCTGTCAGGTGGTGGCAGAGGAGTATGGACTTGGCACCGTGGTTCTGTCCGGAGGCGTGTTTCAGAACCGTCGCCTTCTCGAGCGCACACTGCCCGCCCTTGCGGCCGGCGGGCTGCGAGCGCTTGTGCCGGCCCTGCTGCCCCCAGGTGACGGCGGCATCTCCTACGGCCAGGCGGTCGTGGCGGCGGCCCAGCTCGGCGGCGACCGCCGCGTGACCGAATAAGGCAGGTAACGCCGTGGTGGACGAGCGCCATTGAGGCCCTCCTCCGCTGGTACGGTGCGAAACGTGACCGAGCTCTCCGCCGACTACTTCGCCAGGCCCGTCGCCGATGTCGATCCGGAGATCGCCCGGGTCCTTGATGACGAGCTCCGCCGGCAGGAGGCCACGCTCGAGATGATCGCCTCCGAGAACTTCGTGCCCCAGTCGGTGCTCGACTGCCAGGGCTCGGTTCTGACCAACAAGTACGCGGAGGGCTATCCCGGCCGGCGCTACTACTGGGGTTGCGAGCACGTGGACGTTGCCGAGACGCTGGCGATCGACCGCGCCAAGGAGCTCTTCGGCGCCGAGCACGCCAACGTGCAGCCCCACTCGGGCGCGCAGGCAAACGCCGCGGCCTACCACGCCCTGTTGCAACCTGGCGATCGCATCCTCGGCATGCAGCTCGACCACGGCGGCCACCTCACGCACGGGATGAAGCTCAACTTCTCCGGGCGCCTCTACGACGTCGTCGCCTACGGCGTGAGCGGGCAGGACTCGCTGATCGACATGGACGCGCTCCAGCGCCTGGCCGAGGAGTTTCGCCCGAAGCTGGTGCTCGCGGGATGGTCTGCCTACCCGCGCCGGCTCGACTTCGCTCGCTTTCGCGAGGTGGCCGACTCCGTCGGCGCGCTGCTGATGGTGGACATGGCGCACTTTGCAGGGCTCGTGGCCGCCGGGGAGCACCCCAGCCCCCTCCCGCACGCCGATGTCGTGACCACCACCATCCACAAGACGATCGGGGGGGCGAGGGGAGGGATGATCCTCTGCCGCGAGGAGCACGCCAAGAAGATCGACTCCGCAATCTTCCCGGGACAGCAGGGCGGCCCGCTGATGCACGTGATCGCCGGGAAGGCGGTGTCGCTCAAGATCGCCGGCTCAGAGCTGTTCCGCGAGCGCCAGCGCCGGACGCGTGCCGGTGCGGTTGCGATCGCCGAGGAGCTGCTAGACGCGGGCGTCAACGTGCTCACCGGGGGCACCGACGTTCACCTCGTGCTCGTGGATCTGCGCGCTTCCGAGCTCGACGGCCGCCAGGCCGAGGACCGCCTTGCCGCGATCGGGATCACCGTGAACCGGAATGCCGTGCCCTTCGACCCACGCCCCCCGGCGGTCTCCTCGGGACTGCGGGTGGGCACTCCGGCGCTGGCCACGCGCGGGCTCCAGGTCGAGGACTTTCGCGAGATCGGCAGGGTGATCGCGCAGACCCTCACAGGTGACTTCTCGGAGGGCTCGCGGGCGGAGCTGTCCGAGCGCACGCGCGCCATCGCCGAGCGCTACCCCCTGTACCCGCAGCTCGCGCCCGCGGCGGTCTAGCTGCCCCGGGCGCCGTGGCGCGCGGCCTCTTCACCCTCGAGCGCGTGTCCGCCTCGCGCGCCGGGCGACCGGTGCTGGAGGGGCTCGACCTCGAGATCGAGGCGGGGGCGACCGCCGTCCTCGGTCCGTCGGGCGCGGGGAAGTCAACGCTCCTGCGGCTGCTGAACCGGCTCGCCGACCCCGATTCGGGGTGCGTGCGCTTCCACGGCGAGGACGTGCGCTCGTTCGACCCGCTCGAGCTGCGACGCCGCGCATGCCTGGTCCCGCAGCTGCCGGCGCCGCTGCCCGGAAGCGTGGCCGCCAATGTGCGCTACGGGCCGAGCCTCACCGGACGGGAGGCAGACGTCGGACGGTGCCTCGAGCTGGCGGGCCTCGCGGCAGGCTTCGCGGACCGCGAGGCCGAGCGCCTCTCGGTGGGTGAGCAGCAGCGCGTGATGCTTGCCCGGGCGCTCGCGCTCGAGCCGGAGGTGCTGCTGCTCGACGAGCCCACCTCGGCGCTCGACGAGCGGGCGAGGGCGGGGGTGGAGGCCACCGTCGCCCGGCTGGTGAGCGAGCTCGGCGTGTCCGCGGTGATCGTGACCCACGACCGCAGCCAGGCACGGCGGCTGGCGGGCCGTACCGTGGAGCTTGCCGCCGCGCCGGGCGAGAGCGCCTCCCGTGGCGATCGGGCGTCCCGGCGCGACCGGGCCGATGGCGGACCCACGTGAGCCCAGTGGACGTGACGCTCGGCGAGGTGGCGGCCTCGCTGGCGCTAGTGGCGATCGCCGCTGCGGTGTCGCTGTGGCAGCGGGCCGACCTGGAGTCCGATCTCGGCCTGGCCGTGCTGCGCTCGTTCGTCCAACTCAGCGCGGTCGGCTACGTGATCCAGGCGATCTTCGACTCCGACAGCCTCTGGCTCGTCGCCCTGCTCCTCGCGGTGATGGTGGGCTTTGGCGCGGCCACCGCGCGGAGCCGGGCGAAGGGGGTGCCGGGGGCACTGGTCCCGATCGTGCTGGCGCTCTCGACGGCCGCCGCCGTCACGCTCGGGCTCGTGCTGGCGCTGGGGGTCTTTGAGGCGCAGCCGCGCTATCTCGTCCCCGTCGGGGGAATGGTGATCGGCAACTCGATGACGGCGGCCGCCGTCGCGCTCAACCGCCTGGCCGACGAGGTCGCGGGCCAGAGCCGGCGGCTTGAGGCGACGCTCGCGTTGGGGGCCACCTCTCGCCAGGCGGCCGCGGGGCTCATCACGCGCAGCCTGCGCTCCGGGCTGATCCCCCTGATCGACTCGACGAAGACGACCGGCATCGTCTTCTTCCCCGGCACCATGGTCGGAATGCTGGTGGCGGGCGCGGAGCCACTCGATGCCGTGCGGCTGCAGCTGATCCTCCTGTGGGTGCTGCTCGGGAGCGTCTCGCTCGCGGCGCTGATCGCCACCTCGCTCGGCTACCGCGGCTTCTTTACGGAGTCCCACCAGCTGCGCGAGCTGCCGGAGGAGTAAGTCTCCCGGGCAAGGGCACACCCGCCGGTAAGGTGCGCGCGGGATGAACGAACTCGACGCGCTCTGGGCGTTCCTGGTCGCGGGGGCCCTGGCGCTCGTGGCCACTCCGCTCGCGGCGCGCCTGGCGCACCGGGTGGGGGCGATCGACCGCCCCGGGGACCGCAGCCTCCACGCCAGTCCGACGCCGAGCCTAGGGGGGCTGGCAATACTCGCGGGGGTCCTGCTGGCGGGGGCGATCTTCCTGCCCTGGAGCCAGGAGACGCGCGCCATCCTCGGCGGCGGCGCCCTGATCACGCTGATCGGCGCGGTGGACGACGCGCTGGACGGTGGGCTCTCGCCGGTGCTGAAGCTCGCCGGTCAGCTCGCCGCCGCGCTCGTGCCCGTGCTGGCGGAGGTGCGCGTGGAGAACATGACCGTGCCGTTCGTAGACCCCCTGGACCTCGGGGACTGGGGCATCCCGCTGACCCTGCTGGGGATGGTGGCCGTGATGAACGTCGTGAACTTCACCGACGGGGTCGACGGCCTGGCCGCCGGCGTCTGCACGATCGCGGCGGCCACGTTCGCGATCATCGCGCTCTCGCTCGACCGCATCGACGCGGGCGTGCTCGCCGCCGCCACAGCGGGTGCGTCGATCGGGTTCCTGCGCCACAACTTCCATCCCGCGTCGGTCTTCATGGGCGACTCGGGGTCCAACCTGCTCGGCTTTCTGCTCGCGGTGATCGCGATCCAGGGCGTGCTGAAGACCGCCGCTGTCGTGGCGCTCTTCTTCCCGCTCGTGATCCTCGCCGTGCCGGCGCTCGATGCCACCTTCGTCGTCGCCAAGCGGATCAAGCACGGTATCCCGGTGTACTCGGCGGACCGATCGCACTTTCACCACCGCTTCGCGAACATCGGCTTCTCCCAGCGGCGCACCGTGCTCTATCTGTACGCGTGGACGGTCTCCTTGGCGGCGCTTGCCCTGGCGCTACGGTTCGTCCCCTACTCCGAGGACGATGGAACGCTGAACGCCGGCTGGGCCGCGGTGATGGCCGGCTTCGGCCTGCTGGCCTTCGCCGCGAGCCTCTACCTCGTGCTCGTGCTGGAGATCCTCAAGTTCCGCCGCTTCCGCGAGCGCCAGCTGCGCAAGCAGGCCCTTTCGGAGCAGGAGATCGAGGAGGAGATCGCGCGCGAGGTCGAGACGGGGGAGTTCGAGGCGCTGAAGCCGCCGGGCTGAGCGCCGGAGGGGCCCCTACTCACCCACCACGGTCACGAGAAGCGAGCGCGGGCCACCGGAGTCCCGGTGCTCACACAGGTAGAGGCCCTGCCACGTTCCGAGGGCGAGCTTCCCCTCGCGCACCGGGAGCGTGAGCGAGGGGCCGAGCAGCGAGGCCTTGATATGGGCCGGCATGTCGTCGGGGCCCTCGAGCGTGTGCGTCCAGTAGGGCGCGTCCTCGGGCACCGCCGCGCCGAACCATGACTCGAAGTCGCGCCGCACGTCGGGGCTCGCGTTCTCGTTCAGGGTGAGCGAGGCGGAGGTGTGCAGGATGTGCAGGTGGGCGAGCCCCACCGAGAGGTCGGTGATCTCCGGCACCCCCTCCACGACCTCGCGGGTAACGAGGTGAAAGCCGCGGGCGCGGGGCTCGAGCTGTATCTCGCGTTGAAACCACATTGGCGGAATCGGTGCACCAGACCTATATTGGCCACAGGCGCTCGCACCAGGTTAGGGACTGCTCGGATGCAGGCCCGCGACCCGGGGCCGGCTCGGGGAAGTCAACAGGAAGTCAGAGGGGCGCATGGATCCGCCGCTCCGCGAGCGTTTGGGCTGGCGGACATCGATAGATGTTGGAGTCAGCGTTCCGGCCAGCCCGGTCGCGATGGCCCGCGCCGCGTTCTGGCTCTGGTGTGCCGGCAGCGTGATCGCCCTGCTCGGAGTGGTGCTCCCCCACAGCCCTCAGGTGGATGAGGGCGGGCTGGCGGGCGTGGGGGCGGGCACCGTGGCGATGGCTCTCGTGGCACTTGTGGGGTTCGACCGGCTTCCGCGCTGGTTCTTTCACCTGGGTACCTTCGCGGGCTCGGTCCTGGCCACGACGGCGATCCACCTCTGGGGCGAGGACTCGGTCTACGGGCCGCTGCCCTACCTCTGGGTCACCCTCTACGCGTTCTACTTCTTCGAGCGGCGCTTCGCGCTCGCGCACATGGCAGCCCTCGGCGGGCTCTTCGCGGGCGAGCTCGCCCTGCGCGACTCGGTCTCAATGCCGCTCGGCAGCTGGGTGGCCACGCTCGGCACGCTGATCAGCGTGGGACTGCTGGTCTCGATCGTGCGCGACCGCCTTGCGAGCATGGTCTCCAACCTCACCGACGCGGCTCGGCGCGACCCGCTCACGGGGCTGCTCAACCGCCGCGGCTTCGAGGAGGTGCTCGACCTGGAGCTCGAGCGCGCCCGGCGTACGGGACGCGGTCTGAGCGTGATCCTCGGCGACCTCGACCACCTCGAGGCGATCAACGAGCGCTGCGGTCGCGGCGGCGGCGACGACGCTCTGTGCCGCGTGGCCGGCGTAATGGGTAGCGACAAGCGCTCCTGGGATGCGGCGGCACGAGTCGGCGGGGACGAGTTCGCGATCCTGGCACCGGACACCGACGAGCACGGTGCCTACATCCTGGCGGAGCGGCTGCGAGGCGCGATCGAGCGGGCCTTCGGTGACGGTGACGCGGGGTCCCTGACCGCCAGCTTCGGGATCGTGAGCTGCCCCGTCCACGGCAACACGGCGGAGACCCTGTTCCTGGCCGGCGACCAGGCCCTCGTCGCGGCCAAGCGGCTCGGGTGCAACCGCTCGGTGATCTCGAGCGCCGAGGTGGCCGGCATCCTGGAGCGGGCACCGCGCGGCCGACGGGATGCCCACGTGGAGCTGGCGACACTGCTCAACCTCGCCGAGGCGCTCGACGTGCGCGACTCGGGTAGCCCGACCCACTGCCAGCGCGTCGGCCGCTACGCGGAGCTGGTCGCACGGGAGCTGGGGCTCGCACCCGAGTCCGTCGAGCAGGTGCGGATCGCCGGCATCCTGCATGACGTGGGCCGGGTGGGGGTGCCCGACGAGTTGATGCAGAGACAGGGCCCCCTCGGCGAGGACGACTGGCACTGGATCCACTCGCATCCTGAGATCGGCGCCCGGATGCTGGAGACCACCGAGTTCGACGAGATCGGGGAGTGGATCCTGGCCCACCACGAGCGCCCCGACGGCACGGGTTATCCGGCCGGCCGGGGGCCGGAGGAGGTACCGATCGAGGCGGCAATCATCGGCGTGGCAGACGCGTACGAGGCGATGACCTCCCGACGGCCCTACCACGGACCGCTCGAGCCGGCCGCGGCATCCGAGGAGCTGCGCCGTGGTGCCGGAGGCCAGTTCGACGAGCGTGTGGTGCGCGCGCTGCTCAGCGTGGTCTGAGTACCCATAGAGGCATCCGCCACCAAGTGGTCAGAGTGCCCCGTGCTCATGTAGTGTCACGGGCCCGCAGGGGAATCACCACTTTTGTCAGCGCACGCCCTGAATACGACTCAAGACGACAATGAGGCCGGGATTGGCCTCATTGTCCTGCGCTATCTCGACTTGCTGGTCCTCGCGTTGGCGTTGCCGCTGTTCCTGCTCACGGGGCTTCCGATGCTCGGCTACTCCGTGGCCGCAGCCACGTGGCTGCTCCAGCGAGCGATCAACGAGGCGGCGACCAGGAAGGCGAAGCGCTCGGATGACCCGCGCACGGTCGTGGGGCTCCTGGCGGGCAGCATGATCGGTCGGGGATGGCTCGTGGCGGGGTCGATCTTCGCGGTTGGCCTTGCCGGTTCGCGCGAGGACGGGCTTACCGCGGCGCTGCTGAGCATCTCGCTCTTCACGATCTACTTCGCCGCGCAGATGGTCGTGCGGCCCTTCGACATGCCAAGGCCCCCCCGATGAAGGCCCGCTTCATGGCGCTGGGGACCGGTAAGAAGGTCCTCCTCATCTTTGGCGTCTTCGTCGTCGTGGCGGTAGTCCTGAACTTCCTCGTCCCGAGCGAGGGCCAGAACGACGCGTTCAAGCCTGAGACCGAGTTCAAGCTCGACCCCTGGATCAGTCTGGGGACCGATACGTGGCTCGACATGAGCATCAACAAGGCGGTGCTCTATCTCTTCCTCGCGTCTGCACTCACGACGACGGCGACGCTCTACATCGCCAAGCGCATGCAGGACCGTCCGAACCGTGTCCAGACCGCCGTGGAGATCGCCTACGACCTGACCCGCAACCAGATCACCCGCAGCAACATGGATGACGCGATGGCTCTAAGGTGGTTCCCCTTCATCGGCACCATCTTCTTCTTCATCCTCTTCTCGAATCTGATCGGGTACGTGCCGCTTCCGACCAACACGGAACACCCGGTCGAGGTCTTCGGGATCGCCTTCCCCACCTTCGCCCTCTACGCGGCTACGGCTAATCTCTCGATCCCGCTCATGCTCACGCTCATGGTGTGGTTCTCCTACCACCGCGAGGGCATCAAGGCAAAGGGCTTCGTGCCGTACTTCAAGAGCTGGATGCCGGCCGGCCTCGAGGACATGCCCTTCCCGGCGCGCGCCGGGATCTTCGGCATCGAGGTAATATCTCAGTTCGTTCGCATCATCTCGCTGGCAGTGCGACTCTTCGCCAACATCCTGGCCGGCCACCTGTTGATCCTCTTCATGGGCGGTGGGCTGGTGGTCCTGCTGGGTCTAGCCGTACTCGGCGTGTTCACGCTGCCGGTCGCGATCCTCTTCTTCATGTTCGAGGTCGGCCTGATCGCGGGCCTTCAGGCGTT
>JBPCJI010000134.1:0-6446 GCA_051005475.1 Thermoleophilaceae bacterium | reverse complement strand
TGACGGTCGGGTCTGGGACGGTGCGGTTGCGCGCGCCCAGAGTCAACGACAAGCGCGTCGATGAGCTCACCGGGGAGCGCCAGAGGTTCGGCTCGAGGATCCTGCCGGCCTACGCACGCCGCTCGCCAAAGATCAACGACGTGCTGCCGGTCCTCTACCTGCGGGGCCTGTCGACGGGGGACTTCGGGCCCGCGCTGCGGGATCTGTTGGGCGAGGACGCCTCGGGGCTCTCGGCGAGCGCGATCAGCCGGCTGACCAAGCAGTGGGAGGCCGACCACGCGGCGTTCAAGGCGCGCAGCCTGAAGTTCCACCGCTACGCCTACCTGTTTATCGATGGGGTGCACATGAGCGTGCGCCTCGGGGAGGACGACCGGCTCTGCCTGCTCGTGGTGATCGGCGTCAGGGAGGACGGCGAGAAGGAGCTACTGGCCGTCGAGGACGGCTACCGCGAGTCGACCGAGTCGTGGGCCGCGGTGCTGCGCGACCTCAGGGACCGCGGCATGAACGAGCCCAAGCTCGTCACCGGCGACGGCGCGCTTGGGGCGTGGGCCGCGCTCAGGGACGTGTTCCCCAATGCGCGGGAGCAGCGGTGTTGGGTTCACAAAACGGCGAACGTCCTGGACGCGCTCCCCAAGAGGCTGCAGCCTAGGGCAAAGACGCTGCTGCATGAGATGGCAGAGGCCCCCGCCCGCAAGGACGCCGACGCGGCGCTGGGTCGCTTCCGGGAGGAGTTCGACGCGAAGTACCCGAAAGCCGTCGCGAAGCTGGACAAGGACTGGAAGTCGCTGGGCGAGTTCTACGACTTCCCCGCCGAGCACTGGCGTCACCTACGGACCACGAACCCGATCGAGTCGAGCTTCGCGACCGTCAAGCTACGCACCCGGGTCACCAAAGGCGCCGGGTCCAAGCAGGCCGCGCTCGCGATGGCCTACAAGCTGCTCGACGCCGCCCAGCAACGGTGGCGGCGGTTCAACGGCCACGAGCTCGTCACCGACGTGCTCGACGACGTGAAGTTCAAGGACGGCATCCGCGTCACAGACCACGACACCCACGACCACGACAAAACGGACGAGAAGGTCGCCGCCTGAGCGTTTTCACGCCATGCCATCCACAACACTCGACAATTGCTCCACACGAGCGGGCCGTGGCGGATCTGCGCGCTGCGGCCGAGCTGGCCTCGGACCGTTGAGATCCCCCCCGCGACCCCGAGATGAGCCGCCAGATCGCCGGGGGCTACGAGCGGATCCCGCTGGCACCTTCGAGGCTCCGATATCTTACGGCGGAGGGGCGGCGTATCCTCACCCACCGTGGCCCTTGACCGCAGCGCCGTCCGCCACGGCACCGTCCGCGGCCGTTACTTTCGCGAGAACTTCGCGCAAGGCGGAATCGATCTCGTCCAGATAGTGCCCGAGCTGGTTACGAATGCGGACGCCGCGATCGCCGCCTCCGGGCGCCGCAGCGGACGGATCGAGCTGTCGTTCGGCAAGCCCGACGCCGGCTTTCGCAGGCGCTGGCGGCGCGAGCTCGGCTCCCTCGGCGCTCCCGCGCTGCTCGACTGGCGCCACGAGCTCGTCTGCGTCGACGACGGCGAGGGGGTTGACGCGGAGCTCGTCGACCACCGACTCGGAGCGCTCGGCGTCCAGCCTCCCCGCTCCGGTCAGCGTGGGCTCTTCGGCCGCGGGCTGCGCGACGTCTGGCTCGCGCAGGGCGGGGGGCGCATCCAGGGAGTCCGCGCCGGGCGGTTCGTCGAGAGCTGGTTCTTCCCCGCCGCCGGCGACGAGCCCTATGCCTACGTGCATGTGCGCGACGAACCCGCGACGGCCGCTTCGGCGGCCGCGCTCGGGCTCGAGCGGGAAGGCACGCGTGTGACGGTTCCGCTCGCCCAGCGCCGCCTGCCGCCGGCGGGGCGGCTGCGGACGCTTGTCTCGCAGCTCGTGCAGCTGCGCCCCGTGCTCGAGGACGCCGGGCGCGAGCTGTGGCTCGCGCTGCCGGGTGAGCCGGCCGGGCTCGTCACCTATCCACACCCAGAATCCGACCCGGAGCGGCCGTTGCTGTTCGAGGACGAGGTCGAGGTCGTCGGCAAGGTCAGCGCGCGGATCGCCGTGCGCCGGGCCGCCGAGCCCTTCACCCTCGGGCCCTCGCGCGCCACCCGCCGCGGGGGGCTTGTCATACGCTCCGGCCGCGCCGCGCATGAGGCCACGCTCGCCGGTCACGAGGGGCGCCCGGGCGCCCGACGCCTCTCCGGCGAGGTGCGCTGCGAGGCGATCGAGCAGCTCCAGCGCGAGGCGCTCGACTCGCCGCGCCCCCAGGTCGTCGTGCGCGTCGATCGTGGCGGGCTCAACGAGCATCACCCGGTCGTGCGCGGCCTCTACGCGGCCATCGACCGCGTGCTGCGTCCGATCGTCGCGGACGAGGAGCGCCGCGCCGGCGCGCACCTCGTGGCTCCCGGCAGGGAGGTCGCGGCGCGCGACGGCGAGGGACTGCGGGCGCTGAACGACGCGCTGAGGGCGGCGTTCGAGACGCCCGGTGCAGCCGCGGCCGAGTCTGGTGGGCACGCGAGCGAGCGGGCCGCAAGCGCGGCCGGCGCCCCCGCCGCCGAGCGGAGCGAGAACGGCGCGGCGCCGGCACCAGAGCACCCGTCACGCGCCGCTTCGCCGATGCGCTTCAAGCGCTCGCCGATCCGTCTTCACCCGGGCGAGCGGCGCGCCACCTCGCTCATCTTCGACCCAACGATCACGGCGGGCACACCGGTTACCGTGCTCGCCGACGAGGGCCTGTCCCTCCGCATCGGGGCCGACACTGTGCCGCAAGCGGGCGCGCGGGGCTGGTCGCGCATCGCCGTCGACCTGAGGGCGCGCGTCTCGCTCGAGCCGGGCTCACGTCTCAGCGTCATCGCCGAGGCCGGCGAGCACACCGCCGAGCTCGAGGTGCTCGTCGTTCGCCACACGGCGAGCGGCTGGGTGCGCGAGATCGCGCGCAAGGAGGAGGACCAGCAGGTCGAGGCCCAGTTCGATCCCGACAGCGGAGTCGTCACGGTCTACGAGGGCCGGCGCGAGTTCAAGGCGCTCGAGCGGGCGGCCCGTCAGGGTGGCATCTCCAAGCGCCGCGTGCGCGAGTACCTGCCCTACCGCATGCTCGAGGTCGAGGTGGCGGCCAACGCGGTCTACGCGTGGGCGGCCGAGCGGATCGTCGCCCGCCGCGCCGCCGAGGAGCGCGCGCCGGACGGCGCCGATTATGCCCGCGCCGTGCAGCTCGAGTGCCAGGCGCTACGCCACCGCTTCCACGACCGGCTGATGCGGGCATTCCTCGAGCCTGAGGTGTTCGAGGGAAGCGTGCGGCTCGACCGCCGGCCTCAGCCACGCGCGGCGCCGGCGCAGACGGCGCTGCTCGAATAGCGACGGTCCCGAGCGTGCCTCAGTTGCGCGAGGCCGCCAACTCGAGCTCCTTCACGCGCTGGTCGAACTCCCGCACGAGCCGCGTCAGGTCAAGTCCAACCAGGAGTCACAGCCGTCCCATCGGGGATTACGATCGATCACGTGGACCTCGGTGAGTGGGGAAGAAGCGGGCTCAAAGCATCGTCGTGGAAACCCCGGCGGCCTCGGCGAGCCGCGCCTGGGCGGCGTCCAGGGTGTACAGGTCACGTGAGCAGGCAGCCGCGGTCGCGATGATCAGCAGGTCGGTCGCCTTTGCCGCCCGCCGCTGCGAACGCGCCGTCGCCAACACGTCGCCGTAGCGCTCCGCCACGGGCTCGTCGACCGGCAGGGGCGCGAATGCTGCCCGTACCGCGGCGAGCCGACGGCGTCGATCCCGGGCGACCGCTTCGTCACCTGCCATGAGCACCCCCGCTCGCAGCTCTCCGAGCGTGATGACCGAGATCGCAGCCGACTCGGGCAGCTTGAGCCCTGCCGTCTCATCGCACGCGATGAGGATGCTCGTGTCGAGGAGGCTGCCGCTCACGCGGCCGGCCACGGATCGTCGAGCGGCGCCTCCGCGGCATCGAGCTCCGCCGCCAAGCCGTCGTCGAGCGGCTCGGCGAGAATTGCCTGAAGCGTTGCCCGGTCGACGTCCACCCGGGGCTGTCCGGCCGCGCCCGGAGGGGTCAGCCGCGCGACGGGGCGGCCGCGCACGGTGACGGTGAAGGTCTCGCCGGCCTCGGCTGCGCGCAGCACCGCCGAGATGTTGTTGCGCAACTCACGCTGGGGAATCGTGCGATCGGCCACTTGCTACGCATCGTAGCAGTTGAACTGCGATCACCGTCCGCGGGGTGGCCTGCCAAGCCCTTCGACTGACGGCCGCGCTCGGCGTGGCAGCATCACCGAGCCCGAGCTTGCCCGATGCGCGCCTCGAAAGACCGACGGATCTGACCGGCGCGGGCCTTGGAGACCGGCAGGTCATCTACCAGCGAAAGCAGCCGGGCGGGATCGACAAGCTCGTGCTCGAGGGCATTGTCGATGAAGTCCCACTCGCGATCGCGCCCGGCGACGCACTTCGCGAGGATCAGGTCGTGCGCCTCCAGACACCAGCCCGTCGCCCCGCCCGTGTTCGGATTGCAGACCGGGACAAGCCGCGCCTCCCAGCCTGCCGGCGCCTTCGCCGTCTCCGGGCCAACGCCGTGGGCGTAGTACCCGAACGTCGCGTGGAACTGCGAGCCGTCACCGAGCGCGCCGTCGATCTCATCCGCCCTGTCGGGATGATCGCGTGGAAACACGTCTGCTTCCTGTGAGACGAGCATCGACTCGGGCGCGTCCGGGAACTGCCCCAGGATCGCCTGACTGCCGACGATCACGATGTCCCGCTCGTCGGCTGCCTTCGCCGCGGCGCGGATGATGTGCTCGAGATGCGCGCGCTGCAAGCGACCCCTAGCGAATCGTCTCGATGATCCGGCGGCGCTCGTCCTCGTGCAGAGCACCCGCGAACGGGCTGCTCTGCCGCATGTCGCAGGCATCCGCGCTGTCGCTCGTGATGAGGCGGGCCACCTCTGCCGGCGGCAGCGAGAGCAGCTCCTCCCACCGGCTCGCGTAGGACGGATGGATCGTGTTGGCGCGGCGCCACCGATCGAGCCGCTCGCGGGCCTGATCGATCAAGCGCATGTCGAGTCGATCGGCCACCGCCCGGTGGTAGGCCAACCCCCTCCGCTCGGCGGTCCGATGATCATCCGGCGCCCCTGATCCGGAGCGCCCCGCGCCGGCCTCGAGTGGCGGGACGCCGGTCAGGGCATCTCGGTCGGCACCCCGCTCCCGCAGCGCGGCGCCCAGCCTGTGTCGGCGCACCCCCTGGTACTCGAGATCCTCGATCGACTCGGCCAGCTCGACGACGAAGTGCCTCGGAACCTCTCGACGACCACTTGCGGCGATGACCGTCGGAACCTCGCCCAGGGAGATCCAGCGGTCGAGCGCCGTCTGGCTCACCGCGAGGAGACGAGCAGCCAGCGCTCGTGACACCGTCGGCCCGACCTCGTCCTCGAGGTCGGCTCTAACCCCCGCTACATCAGCCGCAACGGCAGGGATCCGCTCGGCTCGGCGAAGCCGAATCACGTTCTTGAGGAGTTGCTCCTGTCGCGCCACCTTTCCCACCATGGCCCAGTCTACGCCCATGTTGAGGATTTATGGCTTTATCTTTCAACCTCCCAAGATCGGGGCCACCCTTGGAAGGCCAGGACCTCACCCGTGGGCAGCCCGAGCGGAACGTCGCCCGCCGGGCCCGAAGGTGCGTCAGGCCCGCGGCGAGGCCGCCAGCTCGAGCTCCTTCACGCGCTGGTCGAGCTCTCGCACCAGCCGCGCGAGCGACGGTACGTCCAGACCGTTCGGCGGGCCGGATGTGCATCCACACTCGCTATCTGCACCGTGGACTTGGTCCGCTCGCGGAGCGGGGGTGGAGCATCCGCACTGGCAGGCCATGGAGATCACCTCTCTCGGTCGACTGACTGACCCTGCGCACCCCATGGTAGACCTGCCACCCGGGTGTCAGGTCAAGCCCAATCCAGGGATCACTGCGCATCTGGGCTTACGCTTGGCCTGTGGAAGCGATCGATCACCTGGACCTCGTCGTGCGCGACCAGGCGCAACGCGTCCAGGAGCTCGAAACCCGTCTCGAGCGGCTTGCCTCCGCCGGCGCTGAGCTTCGTAGGGCGGCCGATCGATGACCGCTCAGACGGTCAGGCGGCGCGTGGTCGTGCACGGCCGTGTGCAGAACGTGTTCTTTCGCGACAGCGCCCGCCGCGAGGCCTCCGGTCAGGGGGTCAGCGGCTGGGTTCGCAACACCCCGGAGGGGACCGTGGAGGCCGTGTTCGAGGGCGAGCGCGAGACTGTCGAGCGCCTCGTCGGCTTCGCGCAGGAGGGGCCGCCGGCGGCGCAGGTCGAGCGGGTCGAGGTCTTCGAGGAGGAGCCCGAGGGGCTGACCGGATTCGAAACGCGCTGACGCCTCGGCCCGGCGGCGGACGAGCGATG
>JBPCJI010000133.1:0-7096 GCA_051005475.1 Thermoleophilaceae bacterium | reverse complement strand
TCACCCAGCGGACCATCGGCTTGCCGCAGATTGGATGCAGGACCTTGGGAATCGAGGAGCGCATGCGAGTGCCGCGCCCGGCGGCCATCACGAGCACGGTGAACCGCTCTGACATGGGACGGGCAGGGTATCGACGGGGGGCGATCGGCATCGTCCCGCCCGGACGGGACGCAAAGACAGCTTGCAGAGAGGGCCGGCCGTCTGCCGCAAGGGAAGAGAGCGACGACCGCCACCCCATTCCGTCCGATTCGTTTACGAACATATGTTCGTGCCCAAGAGCGGTCCACGATATGCGGAGGGGGAGGCTCGAGAGGCCATCGCCAAGTCGCGCTCCTACACGGAGGCGCTGCGCCGGTTGGGCATGCGTCCCGCCGGGGGGAACCACGCCACCATCAGGAAGTACGCCGAGCGGATCTGGTGCATTCCAACCGACCACTTCGACACACCGGCCCAACGGGCGAGGCCGATTCGGAGGGATCCGATTCCGCTTGTGGAGGTGCTCGTCGTCGGGAGCGCTTACTCGCGCCGCAATCTCAAGCTACGGCTGTACCAGGAGGGGCTCAAGCAACGCACGTGCGAGCTGTGCGGTCAAGGCGAGGTCTGGCGGGGGGAACGCATGTCCTTGATCCTCGATCACGTCAACGGCGTGGCGGATGACAACCGCTTGGAGAACCTGCGTATCGCCTGTCCCAACTGTGCCGCCACGTTCGATACGCACTGTGGCCGCAACGTGGCGGCCATACGGATCTGCGAGGTATGCGGAAACGGCTTTCGATCAAACGGCGACCAGAGGCATTGCTCTCGCCTATGCGGCAGCCGGTCGAGCGCCAATCGCGCAGCCCATACGTCCGCCCGGCGAGTGGCCCGCCCGCCGTATCACTCGCTGGTCCGGGAAATCACCTCGACCAGCGTGCTTGCCGTGGGTCGCAAGTACGGGGTCTCGGACAACGCGGTGCGAAAGTGGCTGCGCTCCTACGAGCGCGAAATGAAGCTGGCGGGCAGGGAATCGAACCCCAATTCCCAGGACCAAAACCTGGTGTCCTAGCCAATTAGACGACCCGCCAATGGGGTCTTCAGGATACGTCAGCGGTCCTTCTCGTCCCGCGGCACGCGCCCGGCCTCCGCCCCCGGCTCCCGCGCCGGCCCGCCGGGGGGCGCGATCCCGAGCACTCGCATCGCCTTCAGGCCGAGGCTGAGGCGCTCACGTCCGTCGCTCGACCCCACGTCGAGCCCGCTCAGCTCGCGTACGCGGTCGAGCCGGTAGCGGATGGTGTGACGGTGGGCGAAGAGCTTCTCGGCGGTCTTGGCCACGTTGCCATCGGAGTCGAGGAACGATTCGAGCGTGCGCACGAGCTCGGTCTCGTACTGCTCGTCGTAGGTCACGAGCGGGGCCACGGTCTCCTCGTGGAAGCGCCGCAACTCGGTCGAGTCCTCGCTCATCGCCGGGAGCAACAGCCGGTAGGCGCCCGTCTCCTCGAACGCCAGAGCCGGCAGGCCGCGCGCCTCGGCCACGTTGGCGGCGAGGAGCGCCTCCGCGCCGGCTCGGTGCAGGTCGGCCGGATCGGAGGCGGGGCGGCTGACGCCGACCACGACGCTGAACCCGGCGAGCCCCATCTCGAGCTCCTTGCGAACGATGTCGGCGGCCCGCCGGCCGGGCTCGGGGCCGTGCCCGGGAACGAGCAGCACCAGGTCGCGGGCAGGACGGGGCGGGCGCTTCTCTTTGGCGGCGGCGTGCGAGCGCGGACGCGAGCGGCCCAGCTCCACACCCGCTGCCAGGGAGGAGCGCTCAACGGTACGGGCCCCGCGCTCGGCCACGGTCAGCACGCGCGCCCGCCAATCGCCCTCCTCGGGATGCTGGGGGCGGGCACGCGCCACGATCACGCTGGCGCCGTCGCTCAGGTCGCACCCGAGCTCCCCGGCCCGAGCGAGGATGTTCTCGCGGTCGGTCAACTTGCGGGACAGCAGGTCGGCGAGGAAGTCGCCGACAGCCGCCTCGCTTTCGCGGGCGGGTGCCCGGACGCGGTCGGCCTCCAGCGCGATCAGGGTGCCCACCATCCGCAGCAGGGCCGCGGCCGGTGGCGCCCCACGTGCCCGGAACCTCAGCTCACCGCTGGGCTGGTCGGCCACGCGCAGGTCAAACCGCTCGCTGCCCCCCTCGCCCGCGAGCACCGCCCGCTTGTCCTCCGGCGAGAGGCACGCCTCCGCCACCACGCCGCCCCCAGTGTCGAGCACGACGACGCTCGCATCCAGCGCGTGTGCGGCCGCGCGGGCGACCGCCGGGAGTCCGGCACCCGCCTCGACCGCGTCGGAGACCTCCTCGAAGGCGTCCAGGAACGGCCGCTGGGCGAGCTCCTCCCGATTCCTCGACGACCCCATCCGCCCATCCTAGGGCGGGACGGCGCGATTCCGCTACGCGTAGCGGTCGTAGGACCACACGATGGCGAGGCCCAGGGCCCCCCCCATGCCAATCAGTGTTGCCAGGATGAAGAGCGTGAGAAAGCCGGCCGCGACCTTCTCCCAGATCCGTCCGTAAACGGAGATCGCGGGGACGAGGATGAAGGCGATATAGCCCGCTCCGACTATCCCCGCAGCGAGGGTGGTCGTGAGCTCGCTTGTGGTCAGGTCGAGGTTCATCAGGTCGGGCCGGCCGAGGTGGACCCGCTTCCATTCTGCCGGATGTGCGAGACGGTCGGCGCCGTGGCCGCGCAGGGGCCGAGAATGCCGGCCCCACCTCTCTCCTGGGCGGCCTCAACTCGCGCGCGCCTCGGTGACGATGGCGCCGGGGAGCCTCGATGCCGCCACGTCCGCCGCGGCGCGGTCGTGGAAGAGACCAAAGGTCGTGGGCCCCGAGCCGGTGACCTCGGCGGCAAGCGCACCGGCACTGCGCAGGCTCTCGAGCGCCGGGCCGAGCTCGGGGCGAAGCGAGATCGCGGCGGGCCCCAATTCGTTCTCGACCCCGCGCGCGAGCTCGGCGAGCGGGGTGCCCGCCAGGCGGCGCAGCGGCTCGGGGGCGAGCGGGGCGCCGCGCGGTATGGCGGACTGCGCGCGCAGCCGGTCGAGCTCCTCGAATACCCGGGCCGTTGAGAGGCCGTCCTCCTGGGGCAAGAGCACGAGCGCCATCCGCGGGAGGCCCAGCGGAACGACCTCCTCCCCGATCCCAGAGACGAGCGCGTGGCGCGGCTCCACCTGGCTCGCCACGTCGGAGCCCAGGCCCGCGGCGAGCCGGCGCAGGTCACCGGCCCTCAGGCGCGCGCCACTCAGCTCGTTGGCAGCCCGCAGCACGGCGGCGGCGTCGGCGCTCCCGCCGCCCATCCCCGCGGCCACCGGTATCCGCTTCTCGATGGTGACCTTGAGCGGCACCAGATCCGGCACGTTGGAGCGAAAGGCCGACACGGCCTCGGAGGCCAGGTTCGGCCCCTCGACGCCGGGACACACGAGGCCGTCCTCCCCGGCCTCCTCGACGGTCACCAGATCCGCCAGCTCGAGCGACGCGAAGATCGAGCAGAGCGGATGGAGGCCGTCCGCGCGGGGCGAGCCCACGCGCAGCACGAGGTTGACCTTGGCGTAGGCGTGTTCGGTGACCTTCACCGCGGCGTGCCGCTCGGACGCAGCGAGGCGAGGTCCTCGTGGCCCAGGTGATCGGCGAGACGCTCGAAGTCGCCCGGGGAAAGCCGCTCGGCGCGCGCGTCGGCCGGCTGGCCGAGGCACTCCAGCGCCTCCCGCGCGCGAGCGCGCATATCGCCGGGGGCGCCCGCGGCGAGCCCGAGCGAGCCCGCAAGGGCCTTGCGGCGGTGGGCAAACGCGGCATGCACGAGCGCGATGACCGCGGCCGGGGGTGACGGCGCCCGCCGGCGCAGCAGCACGAGCGCCGAGTCCACGTTCGGCTCGGGATGAAAGACACTGCGCGACACGCGCCGCAGCAGGCGGGCCTCGCACGGCAGCTGTGCCAGCACGGAGGTGGCGCCATAGGTCTTGCTCCCGGGCGGAGAGGCGAGGCGCTCGGCCACCTCGCGCTGGACCATGGCCACGAACAGCGTTGCCTGCGGCAGCTCGGCGATCGACTTGAGCAGCACCGTGGCCGCCACCCCGTAGGGCAGGTTGGCAACGACTTTCGTCGGAGGCGGCGCGAGCGTGGAGAGATCCAGAGCGACCGCGTCGGCCAGATGGAGCTCCACGTTCGAGAACCGGTCGAGCGCGTCCTTGAGGGCGGCCTCGAGCCCGGCGTCCACCTCCACCACGTGCAGGTGTCCGACGAGAGGCGCGAGGTACTCGGAGAGCACCCCCAGGCCGCCGCCGACCTCGAGCACCACGTCGGATCGCTCCAGCTCCGCCGCGCGCCCGATCACGCCGAGGATGTTGTCGTCGATCAGGAAGTTCTGGCCGAGCTCCCGGTTCGGCCGGATCCCGAACCGCCGCAGCCGGTTGAGGCTCGCCTGCCGGGGGAGCGGAGAGGCGGCCGGCTCGCTCACCAGCCGAAGATCCGCGCAGCGTTGCGCTCGACTGCGGCGTCGAGCTCGCCGTAGCCCACCCCGCGCAGGTCCGCCACGAACTCCGCGGTGTGCTGTACGTTCGCCGGCTCGTTGGGCTTCCCGCGCACCGGCACCGGTGCGAGGTAGGGCGAGTCGGTCTCCAGGAGCAGGAGCTCCTCGGGCACGTCGCGGGCCGCGGCCTGGAGCGCGTCGGCGTTCCCGTAGGTGACGTTGCCGGCGAAGGAGCAGAGATACCCCCGCTCCACGGCCTCCTCGAGGCGGTCCGGGGCGGAGAAGCAGTGGAGCAGCACCGTGACGCGCTCGGCATGCTCGGCCAGGATGGCGAAGGTGTCCGCCTCCGCCGCGCGCGTGTGGATGACCGCCGGCAGGCCGATGCGCCCGGCCAGCTCGAGCTGCGCCTCGAACGCGCGGCGCTGGTCATCCCGTGGCGCGCGGTCGCGGTAGTAGTCGAGGCCCGTCTCACCCACCGCGCGGGCCAGGGGATCGGCCGCCGCCCGTTCGATCTCCTCGATGTCGGCCTCCCCGAAGCCCTCCGAAGCGTGGGGATGGCGCCCCACTATCGCCACGACTTCCTCGTGCTCCCGCGCGGCGGCCAGCGCACGCTCGATCGAGGCGCCGTCCATTCCCACGGTGGCCAGCCGGCCCACCCCGGCACGGCGCGCACGCGCCACGAGCTCGCCGGCGGGCGGCTTACAGGAGTCGAGGTGGCAGTGGGTGTCGACCACGGCGGCCGCCCCCTAGATGGGCGAGGGCTCCGGGGCCTCGACCTTCGGGAACAGCTGTCCCAGCTCTCCGATCCGCGCGCCGCCGCCCACGGCGCCCAGGCGGGCCGCGTCGAGTGAGAGATCCTCCCGGCCGAGTACCGCGAGCAGCCTCTCCGCGGTCTCCGGAAGGTAGGGGTGAAGCAGCACGGACACCACGCGCAGGCCCTCGATTGCGCCGAGGAGCACCTGGTCGAGGTCCGCAGCGCGCTCGGGATCCTTCGCCAGCTTCCACGGCTCGTGGTCCTGTACGAAACGGTTGAGGACGCGCACCCTCGTCCAGATGTCCTCGAGTGCACCGCTCACCTCCACCCTGTCGAGGCGCTCGCGCACGGTCTCGACGAGTCCCTCGAACTCGGCGGCCAGCTCGGCCGGCGGGTCGGCCTCGGGGACGACGCCGTCGCGGTAGCGGGCGACCATCGCGAGCGTGCGACTCGCGAGATTGCCGTACTCGTTGGCCAGCTCGGTGTTGTAGCGGGTCTCGAAGCCCTCGGGCGAGATCGAGCCGTCCTGTCCGAAGGCCACCTCGCGCAGCAGGTAGTAGCGCAGCGCGTCGGTGCCATAGAGGTCCATCACCTGGAACGGGTCGAGCACGTTGCCGAGCGACTTGGACATCTTGTGGTCGTCCATCAGCAGGTAGCCGTGGATGAAAAGGCGCTCGGGAAGCTCGAGGTCGGCGGCCATCAGCAGCGCCGGCCAGAAGACCGCGTGGAACTTGAGGATGTCCTTGGCGATCAGCTGGACCGTGGCCGGCCAGAAGCGGTCGGTGAGGTCCTCACCGGGCCGCGCATAGCTGAGCGCCGAGCAGTAGTTGAAGAGGGCGTCGACCCAGACGTAGACCACCTGGTCCGGATCCCACGGCACCGGCACGCCCCAGCTGATCCGCGCGCGGCTCAGCGAGAAGTCGCGCAGCCCACCCTGGATGAACGAAAGCGCCTCGTTGTGCCGGTGCCCCGGCAGCACCCACTCGGGCCGCTCGGCGTAGAGCTTCTCGAGCGGCTCCTGGAACGTCGAGAGGCGGAAGAACCAGTTGTCCTCCTTCTCACGCTGAAGCTCGATCAGGTGGATCGGGCACTTGTCGTCGTCGATCAACTCGGAGTCGGTCTTGAAATCCGCACAGCGCGGGCAGTAGAAGCCCTCGTAGGTGCCCTCGTAGACGTGCCCGTTCTCCCTCAGCCGGCTGACGATCTTGGACACGACCGCGTGGTGCTCGGGATCGCTCGTGCGGATGAAGAAGTCGTTGCTTGCGTTCACTCGCGCCGCGACCCGCTTGAACCGCTCCGCGTTGCGATCGGCCAGCTCCCGCGGCGTCACGCCCGCCCGTTCGGCTGCGTGCGCCACCGGCTCCCCGTGCTCGTCGGTGCCGGTGAGGAAGAAGACCTCCTCGCCCCGCTGGCGCATGTGGCGCGCGAGCACGTCCGCGGCGACGGTCGTGTAGACGTGGCCGAGATGGGGGTCGCCGTTCACGTAGTAGATCGGCGTGGTCACGTAGTAGGACATCGACTTCCCGATGCTACTGGCGGGGAGGGCAGGTCGATCAGCCCTCGGGCGGCTGCGGTCCCTCGCCGCGAGGCCGCTCACCGTCCGCCTGTTAGCGGCCTCAGCAGCGCGCGCAGGGCGGGACGGACGCGCTCCGCGTTCCGGCGGCGGTCCTCCGGGCGGCCCAGGCACGCCGCCGCCAGGAGAAGGCCGGCGCAGGCGAGCGCCCAGCCGAGGTCCGGCCCTCCGCCGCTCTCGGCGGCCGCAGAGGGCGGGCCCGCCGCGGAGGGTGAGGGAGCGCTGAGTGGACGCGGGCCGAGCACGGGGGCGGGACCGGCGCCCGGAGAGTGCCGCGGAGCCTTCACT
>JBPCJI010000132.1:0-3305 GCA_051005475.1 Thermoleophilaceae bacterium | reverse complement strand
TCGCCGGCGGGTAGCCGAGCGTGGCCACGGAGATGGGCGCCCCCGCCTTCCCAGAGCTCGCGGCGCCGGCACTGGCCGAGCTGGGACAGGTCCCCTGGAAACAGCGCACGGATGCCCGCTTCCTGCGTCGCCACGGCCGCATCTGGACGTGCTGGACCCTCCTCTACACGCTTCCTTTCCTGGCCGCGGCGCTCGCGCTGGTGGCGCTCGAGCCGCTGGCCTTCCCGGTGGCGCTCGCGAGCCTGGCCCACGCGTGGATCACTCCTGAGCTCTACGCCTACCGGGGAGCCAGCGTGCTCCGGCCCAAGGGCCCGCGCAACGAGGGCGGCGAGCCGGTGGCTCAGGGCCTGCTCGGCGATCTACTGGGCCACGAGGCGCGCGAGCTCCAGCGCCGTACGGGCCTCGCGATGGAGTGTCGCGAGATGGGCGTCTGGCTGGTCGGAGAGGCCGGCGCGCTCCTGCTCCCGTCCGGGGGGCGAAGCGTGCACTGCTTCTGCGTGCGCGCGGACGATCGTGATCTGCCCCCCTCGGACAGGATCGCTCACCTTCTCCTGGCGCTGCGCACGGACGAGGAAGGTTTCGCGACGGTAGCCAACCACTCCTTCGCCGGGGCGCCCTGGCGTGTGCGCCGGAGGCTGCCGAAGGCCATGCGCCCCGCACTCGACGCGGCCCGATCCGCCGCCAGCCCGCCGCGGCCACCGAGGGGATAGCCTCGCGGCGCCCGATGGCACGCGACGCCCCGAGACCCACGTGAGCATCGAGCCGTCCGGCGATCTCGTGTTCCGGCGGGGTCGCGCCGGCGATCTTCGAGCAACCTTCGAGCTGGCCCAGCTGGCCCTGCGCGGCTTGGCGCAGCGGATGGGGGTGGGGCATGGTGAGCTGCCGGACGAGGCGGAGGCGGCGGAGGAGTGGGGCCGGCACCGCGAGTTGCTCGAGTTCATCGTCGCCCAGGACGGCGGCAGCTACTGGATCTGCGAGGACGAGGGCAAGATCGTCGGCTACGGGCGCGTCTGCCAGTTCGGCGGGATGGAGGAGCTCACCGATCTGATGGTGACTCCAAGCCACCAGGGCGGCGGAATCGGGCGGGCCCTGCTCGAGCGGTGCTGGCCCGGGGACCCCTCACCGCAGATGGGTCGCCTGGTGGTGGCCGCGGGCGCTCCGGCGGACCTCACCCTGTACGCGGACTTCGGCGTCATGCCCACGACCGGGCACTGGCACCTGCGTGCGAGGACTGCGGAGTACCAGGAGCACCGATCGCTCGAGATAGACGTCACGGAGCCGGCCGTCCACGCACTCGAGGCCGACCGAGCCGTGTCCGAATGGAACCGGCTCGAGCCGCGGGCCATCGGGCACCGCCGGCCGATGTTGCACGAGTTCTTCGGCCGTACACGCTCCTGCCTCGCGACGATGGACGAGGGCACGGGCCACGCGATCGCGCTCTGCTGGGTGGGCGGGGACTGCGATATCGGGCCGGCGGTGGCGGCGACCCCGGAGGACCTGGTGCCCGTCGTGCTGGCCGCCCTCGACCGCGTGGCGAAGACGAAGGAGCCCGAGACCTTCGGCGTCTTCTGCGCCACCGACAGCTGGTGGATGCTGCGCCGGCTGCGGGGCCTGGGGTTCCGCGTGCACTGGCCGAGCTGGGTCATGTCCTCCCTGCCGCTTCCCGGGCTCGACCGCTACCTGCCCACGCGCCCGCCCCATCTGCTCTGAGAGCGGTCGATACCCTTCGTCTCGTGGGCGAACTCGCTTCTCGAGCCGGTCGCAAGATCCTGGCGGTCGCAGTACTGGTCATAGCCGGGTTCGTGCTCTTCAAGATCGTGCTCGGCTTCGTGACCGCGGTCGCATGGGTCGCGATTCTGGTGGTGGCCGTGCTGGCCATCATCTGGGCGCTCCGGGTTCTCTGACCCGGCTGGGCGAGGGACCGCGGTGGAGCTGGCCGTCATCCTCTTCTTCTTCGGGCTCTCCGCCGGCACGATCGGAAAGATCAAGGGCTCTTCGTTCGTCCTCTGGTTCCTGATCGGCTTCTGCCTCCCCTTCCTCGGCACGCTGGCGGCACTCGTCCTGAGCAACGACCGTCGCGCGAGGCCGCGCATGCGACGCTGCACCGAGTGCCCGAACGTCGTGCCGATCCACGTCCAGGTCTGCACCCGCTGCGGGGCGGACCTCTACTTTCCCGACCCCGCGCCCGAGCCTCCGCCGCGCCAGGAACGCCTGTTCGAGGGCTGAAAACCCCTGGTACCATCGCTCGTTCGGCCCACGATCGGGGAAGGAGCAGCATGCGAGCAGTCGACGCCATCATGGAGTGCCTCAAGGCGGAGGGCGTCGAGCACGTATTCGGTATCCCGGGCGGAGCCAACCTCCCCACCTACGACGCGCTCTACGACGCGGGCGTGCGCCATATCCAGTGTCGCCACGAGCAGGGCGCCGGGCACGCGGCGGAGGGCTATGCGAAGGCCTCCGGCCGGGTGGGGGTCGCGCTTGCCACCTCGGGGCCGGGTGCGACCAACCTGGTCACGGCGATCGCAGATGCCAACATGGACTCGGTGCCCACCGTGTTCATCGCGGGGCAGGTGCGCACGGACCTGCTGGGAACCGACGGCTTCCAGGAGGCCGACGTGACCGGGATCACGATGCCGATCGTCAAGCACTCGCTGATGGTCAGGGACCCCCGCAAGATCCCGGAGATGATCCACGAGGCCTTCCACGTGGCCCGCAGCGGGCGGCCCGGGCCGGTGCTCGTGGACATCCCCCAGGACCTCTCGCGCGCGGACATCCCCTACGAGCCGGTCGACGCCGTCGACCTTCCCGGCTACCAGCCCACGACCGAGGGCAACACGAAGCAGATCCGCCTGGCGGCCAAGGCGCTTGCCAACTCGCGGCGACCTGTGATCTACGCCGGCGGAGGCGTCGTGAACGCCGACGCCTCCAAGGAGCTCACCGAGCTGTGCCTATCCGACCTCTTTCCGGTCACCTGCACGCTGATGGGGCTGGGCGCCTTCCCGGCCCCCCACGACCAGTGGCTGGGAATGCTCGGGATGCACGGCACGCGCGCGGCCAACTACGCGATGGACGAGGCCGACCTGATCGTGGCGATCGGCGCCCGCTTTGACGATCGCATCACCGGGAAGCTGTCCGAGTTCGCCCCGCGCGCCAAGTTCATCCACATCGACATCGACCCGGCCGAGATCTCCAAGAACGTGCCGGCGCACATCCCGATCGTCGGGGACGCAAAGAACATCCTGCCCAAGCTCACGGCCGAGTACCGGGCGCTCGAGACCGACGGCTCGCGGCTCGACGGCTGGTGG
>JBPCJI010000131.1:0-13072 GCA_051005475.1 Thermoleophilaceae bacterium | reverse complement strand
CTTCGGCGAAGGGTGCGCCCGTGCCGGCAGGCCCGGCGTCTATGCGCGAGTTGCCGACGCCGAGCTGCGAGAGTGGATCCGCTCGTACGCCCCCGGCGGCGTGAGCTAAACGCGCACGAGTTCGGCGAGCGGCTATGCCGAGTGGTCGCGGAGAGCTGGGGCTAGGCGGCGTTGGCCGCGGTGATCGCGTCCAATCGTTCCCGCATCTCGCTTGTGAGCGCTTGGCGTGCCGACGCAATGTCCGCCCCGTCGCTGACGGCACGGTGCAGTACATCGGGCGCGAGGTCTGCTCCCCCCGGCCAGCAGACGGTGTGGCCTTCCGGGTCGATGCTGACCTGGGCGAAGCCGTCAGCCGTACGGGCAATTTCAAACACCGGCCCCCGCAGTGACTCACTCACATCGATCTCGCCCGAGGCTCCGTCGGCGAAGCGCAGCAAGAGCCGTCCGTGGGAAACGACCTCGACAGCGGTGATGTCGTGGGGAGCGCTCATCTCAGGGGCTCGATCCACTCCAGTGTCTCAGATCGCCGTGCTCTCTCCCAGTTCGCGCGCAGCTCCTCCTCGTGCAGCTGAGCCCAAGCGAGAACCAAACGGAGATCGCGCCTCGGCAGGCTCCCCGCGAGTAGTTCGATCGGGGCGATAGAGATCACCGCGGCGTGCTCACCTCGCTCGGCGTGGAAGTGCGCGACACCGTGCTCGTCGAAGTACATCGTGATCACGATTCCGAAGAAGCGGCTGACGGTGGGGCACGACTCCGATGTTGGCGGCCGCGCCGGTCGTCAAGCAACCAACCATTGAGTGGAGCTAGCCGGGCTCGAACCGGCGACCTCCTGGGTGCGATCCAGGCGCTCTCCCAACTGAGCTATAGCCCCGCGTGTGAAGTGACGAGTAGATGGTATCGGCGTTGCACTTCCGCGTTTCGGCCGCAGCCGCCTACCGGCGCAGCTAGCCTTCTCGGTCAGGTGCCCTCGGTCGAGCGCCCTTGAATAGGAGTCCATGACCTTCTACGGCAGGCTTCGCCTGTTCTTCACGATCATCGTCATCTTCCCGATGCTCGCGATCGCTGCCGTGCTCTTCACCCTGACGGCCGACAGCGAGCGGGGAAAGGCCGACGCCGGGATCGCCACGGGGGTCAGCGTGGCCTTCTCGGAGTACGACGAGGCACGGGCCGCTGCACAGGACGACCTGCGCCGGGCGGCCGCCGACACCCGACTCAGACGCGCTCTTTCCGATGACGATCCCCAGGCGGCCCGCGCACTTCTCGCAGGGCTCGCCAGGGCTGACCCGGCGATCGTCTCCGCCACACTGACCGGACCTGGAGGCGAGCGGGTGGCCCGGGTCGGGTCGAGGCGCGGCGTGGCCGCGGCGCTTGCCTCCCTGGTCTCGGGGCGCGGAGGCCGTCGCCTGGGCACGCTCGCGGTGTCCGTGACCGACGCCCGTGCGCTGGCGGCCTCGGCAGCGAGGCGGGCCCGGCGATCCTCGCTCGAGGTCATGGTCCTGAGAGACGGCAAGCCGGTGGCCACAACGGTGCCGGAGGTCCGGACGATCGCGCCTGGGTCAACCGACTTCGATGCGGGCGGGCGCGACTACAGGGGCAGGCGTGAGGTGGCGGGCCGCCCGGCAGGGGTGACGGAGGAGATAGCCGTCTTTCGCGAGGCGGGCGACCTGAACTCCGCGATCTCCGACAGTCGCCTTCTCATAGGAGCCATTATCGCCGCGTTCCTGCTGCTCGCACTCGCCACTTCGGTGTTCGTCGTTCGCGCCCTCCAGGGGCAGATCGGCCAGTTCCTCGCGGCCGCGCGCCGCCTGGCGAGCGGAAGGTTCGACCAGCGCGTGCCGATCGAGGGTCGTGACGAGTTCGCCCAGCTCGGTCGTGAGTTCAACAGCATGTCGGAGCAGCTGAAGGCGAAGATCGACGAGCTCGAGGGCAAGCGGCGTGAGCTCGAGGGCAAGCGGCGTGAGCTGGAGGCGACGATCCGCCGGGTCGGCAAGGCGGTCGCCTCGGGGCTCGACCGGCAGGGGGTCGTGGAGCTCACGGTGCAGACCGCCCTCCACGCGTGTGAGGCGGAGTCCGGTCGCGCGCTCCCGATGGACGGGCGGGTGCTGCAGGAGACCCGCGCGGGAGCCGCCGAGCCGCGGCTCGTCGCGGCGCTGGAGGAAGCTGAGCGCGCCGCCTTCTCGGTCGGGGCTGGCACGCGGGCCGAGCTGCTCGAGCCCCCACCTGGCGGGGTGCAGAGGGTCGGCCGGCAGGGGCCCACGGCGATCGAGCGAGAGGGCGTGCACGCCCTCGCTCTGCCACTCCGTGCCCGCCTGGGCTCCCGTGCCTACGCATCGTACGTAGGCGTGATTTCGATCGCCCGTCGTGAGCGGCGGTTCACATCCGAGGACGCGGAGCTGCTCGAGTACCTCGCGGGCCAGGCGGTGATCTCGATCGAGAACGTGGACCTGCACGAGATGGTGCAGAAGCAGGCGATCACCGACGAGCTCACCGGTCTGGCAAACCTGCGCGAGATGCACGGCGCGCTCGACCGCGAGTTCGAGCGCCTGCGCCGTTTCGAGACCCCGCTCGGCTTCGTGCTGCTCGACCTCGACGACTTCAAGCACGTGAACGACAGCTTTGGCCACCAGCAGGGAGATGAGGTGCTCGTCGAGGTGGCCAACGTGCTCCGTGAGCTCACGCGCGACATCGACGAGCCGGCTCGCTACGGGGGCGAGGAGCTGGCGGTGGTGCTGCCGCAGACAGACGTGGAAGGCGCGGCACTGCTCGCCGAGCGCATGCGCGAGGCCATCGACCGGCTGCGCGTTCCGCGCTTGGGGGGCGGCGGCGAGGCGCTGCGCGTGACGGCGAGCTTCGGCGTGGCGGCAGTGCCTGCCAGCGCCACGGACAAGGAGGGTCTGATCGCCGCCGCGGATGCCGCGCTCTACCGGGCAAAGCGCGCCGGCAAGAATCGGATCGAGCGCGCCAGGCCCGTTGGCGCCGGGGCTGGACGGACGTCAGACGGTTGACGTAGAATCTCAGCCTGATGAGTCAGCTCGACGAGGCGATCCGGGCGCACCTCGAGCTCAAGCGCAAGCACGGCGCGAGCGAGGAGGAGTTGCGCGCGGAGGAGCAGGAGGCGCTCGGTCCGGTCCGGCGTGAGGCCGGCGAGCCGGCGGATGCCGACGCCCGGGACTCTGCCGAGCCGGCAGGGGATCACGAGCTCGACCCGGCGCCCGCACTCGAGGAGCCCGTCCTGGACGAGCCGTTTTTCCCCCCGCCGGGAGAAGACCGAGGCGAGCTGCCCCCCGAAGCCTTCGACGACCCCTTGATGGACGACACGGCCGCGGCCGTGCCGTCGGAGGCCATCGATCCGTCGGAGGCCATCGATCCGCTGGAGGCCATCGATCCGCTGGAGGCCACCGATCCGCTGGAGGCCACCGATCCGCTGGAGGCCATCGATCCGCTGGAGACCACCGAGCCCGTCGACGAGGCCGAGCTCGCCGAGCCGGAGCAGGGTGCGGAGGCCGTCGAGGCCACGGAGCCGCTCGAGGCCGAGCCGGCGCAACCACCGCGCGGAGACACTCCTTCCCAGGGCTTCGAGCCCGTGGAGGACCTCGCAGCGCCGGGCGAGGACGATGGCGCGCCGCTTGAGGAGGACACGGACGACGTGCTCGAGGAGACCCCGGACTTCCTTCAGGAGACCCCCGAGCACGACAGGCTCTGGTTTGAGCAGAAGCCCCCGCGCGACTTCGACTTCGAGGAGTAGCGCGGTCCCGATCGGTCCAGCCGCCTGGACGGATGTACACCTCGGGAACCCTCGCCTAAAGGCGGTTCCCGCCTCCGTCGACATGGCTCCTACGACGGCACGGAGGTTTCCGTCGCGGAAGAGAGCGGCACGGATGCAGCTCCGTTGGGACGGGGATCGCCGGGGCGGGCGGTCCCCGTTTCGATCTGGGTGGCGATGGAGCTCGGCCGACAAAGGTCGAAAACCGAACGAACGGATCGAGCGGCGGATCGAGGGCGCGTTCGAGAAGCAGGACGACCGCTAGTCTCCGTTCTCGTCCGGCACGAGCGCATCGGGGTCAATTGGCGCAGCTGGTTCAACCTTCTCATCCAGAGCACCAGCCGCAATCGCGTCGCTGATCTCGCTCTCGATCCGCCACAGTGCGACGTCGATGTCCTCGACGTTCGAGCCTTCGGGAAGCTCAATCGGCTCGTACCCATTCCTGTTGGCGTTGGTTCGCCACGCGAAGATGCCGGCACCGTCGAGGTAGGTTGCGAGGAGTGCTTCCGTCTCGGTAATCATCTTTTCGACCTTGTCCTTGGGTTCCAGCCGCGCGCCCCACAGCATGAACGCTTTCGGGAGCGCCCGCTCCCGCCAGACCCCCCAGTGCCCAATCTTGGTGGTCTGCTCGCGGCGCGAGAGCTTGAGATCGGTCGCCGAAAACTTCAACTCCTTGCGCCTATTGGTCCAGTCGTCCATGGCCCCACGCGCGGGATACGTTCGGTAGGCGGGACCGCCCGTGACCTTTGACTCGGCGCAGACAATCGGCGCTATGTCGCGATCTGGCCAGGCAAGGTCGATCTGGTGGGTCTGTGAGAAGCCCTTGATTCTCGACCGCGATCGAATTTTCTGACCAGTGCGGTTGTCGAGCAGCAAGGAGAGCATCGTGGCGAACCAATTGCCCTTGCCCCGGTAGATGCCGTCCATGCGCGAACTGAACCGCGTGTCGAGCTTGCCCATGCCCTCGGGGGGCGCATCGGCGATGCGGTACTGATCGAGACACCACATCAAGGCGAGAAAGTCCCAGGTGACGCCCTGGAAGTCGCGGACTACCTCGGCCTGGATGCGCTCAATGAGCGCATCCCAGCGTTCCTGAGGATGCCCAACTGCGTCCCGCACCCCCGCGGCGCGCTCGGTCGCCGCCTTCTCCTGCTCTGGATCAAGAGCCATTCGGGTTATTCAACAGCAGTTAGCGGCGCCTCCCGCCCGATACGGCCGCTGCGCAGGTCCTGCGCAGCGGCGCGGAGTTCGGCGACCTCGGCTGCTGGTAGTTCGCAAGCGCCCTGCAAGAGCGCTTCATCGACGCGTTTGGCAACGCCGGTCCACAGCCCCTGAGCCAGATGGCGCTCGAGCTTGGCCTTGTCAGGCTTGAGCCTTTGCCAGGCGTCGGTCAGTACGTCTGGTCGGGGGACGGGGAGAATGGCAGCCTCGCGCGGCTCCATCTTAAGCACGCCGCCGCCATAGGCGCGGCCGTGAATCTCCGCCCCGAGCATCGTTGCAGCGTTGAGGGCAAGCAATGGTAGTGCGGGCTTCACGTCCCTGGGAAATCCGGGGCGCAAACGAATGCCGTGCATCGAGTTTACGAACGAGACCCCCGCCGAGTTGCCGATGAGGCGCGGATAGCGGTGGGACATGTAGGTGAAGAACAGGTCAGGGGCGGAGACGATCGGGGGCAGGTACCACGGCGTGCGGACCCTGCACTTGTAGGCCTTGTCGACCGCATCCTCGAGGCCCTGCTCGAGGTAGCGCCGAAGACCGGCATTCTCGTCGCCCTCAAGCTCTCCGAGCTGGCGGCCCTTCGGTACAAGCATCCAAACTAATTCTCCGGCGTCCCGCGAGCGCTCCCAGCCGCGCTTGGTGAAGGTGGTCCCACGGAAGTGCTTCGTGCCGGGGGGCGAGATCTTGGCGAGATGGTGCTCAGCGATGCCGAACTCCTGCCGCCTTTCGTCATTGATGCAGAAGAAGTCGTTGGCGCCCGTAACGGTGCCGAGAGTCGGTGTCCCATATGCGTCCAGGGGAGCGAAGTGCTTCTCCACCACGCGATCAAACAGCTGTCGCTTCTCAACCGACAGCAGGAGATCAGTCCACTTGCCTTTGATCGGTGCTGCCACGTTGAGATGCTCAGGGCCGAACATGCGGAGCTTCGGTAGGTCGGCGGCATCCTCAACGGGAACCAGCGAGAAGGCCTTGCAGCCGCCCTCGCCCCGTGCCAAGACCAGCACGACTTTCTCCAATGCGTCCTCAAACTGCAGCCGCTCGAACATCACGAGGTGCACAGCCCTGAAACGACGCTTCAACCACAGCCGCACGTCCTCTGCGTAGCGCGTCGTCAGAAGCTCGGTCGGCAGAACCATCGCCAACCGTCCTTCTGGCTTAAGGAAGGCACACGCGTGGACTACAAGAGCGGCCCAAGATGACGCGAGGCCGGACAACCGCACCCCCTGCTCCATGGCCGCCAGCTGAGCGCGCTTGCGTTGAAGTCCGGCGTGGTTCTGATAGCGGACGAACGGAGGATTGCCAATGACGGCGTCGACGTACGGCAACTCAGCGTCCAACTTCTCGGGCGTTGATAGCTCGAAAAAGTCACGAACGACGAACGAGCCATCGAGGTTTTGCGATTGCAGGAGGCGCCTGGATTCGTCGACCGACTCTTGGTGGAGGTCGACGCCCAGGACCTGGTGGCGAAGTGAAGCCCGATCGACACCCAGGGCAGCGAGATTCTGGCTGGCGGCCTCGAGAAAGACCGACTCGCCACATGTCGGATCCAGTACGACAGCGGAAGAATCGTCCTCGACCGCCCAGGCGGCGAGGTATTCGGCGATCGGACGAGGCGTGAAGAACGCTCCTCGCGCTTTCCGGGCAGCGACCGAATCTCCCGGAAGGGTCTTCACGACCTGGACCGTACTCCAGGGAGCGGACGCCCTACGAACACGCGTTCCCTCACTCCATGACCTTTGAGACGCGGCCCAGATTGAGGGTTGGGAACCCAAAGGGTGGATACATCTGGAGCACGGCAGCGTCCAGCCGTGAACGGAGCCAAGCCATAGAACGCACCCCCGGTGGGCCCCATGAATGAGGACGATGCCTCACCTGCCGAGACGGACCATGCCGGAGGGATGTAAAGGCGACGCCCTCGACCCTGCTTCGCGAGTCCGTAGAAGCAAGTGCTTCGCATGGAGCCAGCCGGATTCGAACCGGCGACCTCTTCGGTGCAAGCGAAGCGCTCTGCCAACTGAGCTATGGCCCCTGGGCGCCTATCTTCGCATGCGCCTGCGCGCACTCAGCCCGCGCGGAACCCGAGGTCGAGGAGCTTTGCCGCGTGCCTTGCCGGGTCCGGCGAGCCCAGGAGCACGACCCCGAGCGTCCTCCCGGCCCGGCGAGCCACCCCCACGAAGCAGCGGCCCGCGGTGTTCGTGTAGCCCGTCTTCAGGCCGATGGCGCCGCGGTAGCCCAGCCGCAACAGTGGATTGTGCCCCACCAGGAAGAGCCGTCCGCCCTTGATGGGAAACCGGAAGGAGGCCTGGGAGCGGCGCACGACCCGGGTGATCCGCGTGTCTCGCATCGCAAGCCGGGACATGACCGCCAGGTCGGCCGGGCACGAGCGGTTTCCATCCTCGAGTCCGTGCGAGGAGGCAAACCGCGTGCAGGTGAGGCCCCACAGCCTCGCCTTCTCGTTCATCAGCCTCACGAAGCGCCGTTCGGAGCCCGACACGTGCACCGCCAGCGCGATCGCGGCGTCGTTGCCCGAGACGAGCAGCAGGCCGTTCAGGAGCGTCTCGACCCGCACCCTCCTCCCCCTGGGCAGCACGCCGATCCCTGAGCCCTGATAGCGAAGCGCCGCGCGCGTGATGCGTACCCGATCCTCGGGCGCGGTCTCCTGGACGACCACCAGCGCGGTCATGATCTTCGTGAGGCTTGCCATCGGTCGCGAGCGCAGCGGGTCCCTGCGGAAGAGCACGTCGCCCGTGTCGACGTCGAAGACGAGGGCTGCCCGGGGGGCCTTGCGGAAGCGCAGCCTGAAGGAGTCGACCCCGGTCAGCCCGATCGGAGCGGGCGAGCGTGGCTCCAGCGAGCCCCCCGGCTCGAGCACCGGCGGGGCCAGGGGGCCGACCGGGCCGATGCTCGCGCGCGGCTTGGACGCGTCGTCGCGATCGTGCTCGAAGGCCAGGTACGCGACGGGCACCAGGGCGAGCAACATGAAGGTCAGCGCGAGCTTTGGCAGCCACCCCCGCCGACGCCTGCGTGTTCCCCCTTCCAGCAGCACGCTCATTCCTCGGGCGGGGTTGTGAGGGCCCCGACCACGCCGAAGCCCAGCATCCCCACGATCAGCAGCGACAGGGCGATCAGCGGGGTGAACCCGTCGTCGATCATCACGCTGATCGTGAGGTATCCGAGCAGGCCGATCAACCCGAGGCTGGCGAGAAGCGCCGCAGTGCGCGAGGTCATCGGGAAGCGGGCGTTCCGTGCGCCGACCTGTAGTCCTCGTGCACACGGTTGGCGAACAGCCGGATCATTATGAGGCCGAATATGAATCCTCCGATATGGGCGAAGTAGGCCACCCCTCCGCCCTCGCCGACGGGCTGGGCCAGGGAGCCGGCGCCGTTCAGCGCCTGGAGCAGGAACCAGGCCCCGAGCACCAGCAGCGCGGGCAGCTCGAGGATCGTGAAGAAGATGATGATGAAGACGACCGTAACCACGCGCGCCTTCGGGTAGAGCAGGGCATAGGCGCCCAGAATCGCTGCGACCGCGCCGCTCGCGCCGATCGTCGGCACCGCCGAGCCCGGCTCGATCAAAGTCTGGGCCAGCAGCGCCGCCAGTCCTCCCAGGAGGTAGAAGAGCACGAAGCGGGGCCGTCCCATCGAGTCCTCGATGTTGTTCCCGAAGATCCACAGGAAGAGCATGTTTCCACCGAGGTGCAGGAGGCCCCCGTGCATGAACATCGACGTGAGGAGCGTCAGCCAGGTGGCGGCCTGCTCGCCGACGTCCTCAGCAGCGCCCTCCTGTCCCTCGCAGCGGAGCCGCCCGACGGCCTCCTCGCACTTCTCGCCGGGGTGGGATATCTCGTAGGGGATCGCGCCGTACTCGACCACCCGCTCGTTGAACTTCTCCTCGCTCCCGGTGTAGGCGCCCTGGAAGCCGAAGAACATCACGATGTTGATGGCGATGATCGCCACCGTGAGGACCGGGAACCGGCGGGTTGGGATGTTGTCCTTCAGCGGGAACACGGACCCGGCGCATGATGACGGACGCCGTGGGCGAATCGGTTGGATTCAGCGCAGGTCGAGGAACTCGATCGCGCGAGAGAAGTGAAAGCCGGGGCGGGGCCCGCCCTCGATCGCGTAGACGCGGTTGCCGAGGGAAACGCCGCCGAGGCCGTGGCGGGGCGTTCGCATCTCGGGCAGCGAGCGCCACCGTCGGTCGCGGGGCTCGTACACCTCCACCTCGGCGATCGTGCCGCGCGACTCCTCGCCCCCGAACACGACCACGCGGCCCCCGCCCACCGCGGCGGAGGCGATCCCGCCGCGCGCCTTTCGCATCGGGGGCAGCAGCTCCCATCGGCGCCGCGCGGGGCTGTAGCGCTCGGCGACGGTGTAGTTCCGAGACCCGCGCCTGCCGGCGAGCGCGTAGAAGAAGCCGCCCGCCGCGACGCCGGTCATGTGGTCGCGCGCCGGCCCCCTCAGCCGGGGCCCCCTGCTCCAGCGCCGGCGCTTGAAGTGGTAGACCTCGAGCGAGCGCAGCCCCCCGGTGCGGTTGTTGCCCCCCGCGGCGTACAGGCGGTCGCCGATCGTGGCGAGGGCGTGTGCGGCGCGGGGAACGCGCGAGCTCGGCAGGCGCGCCCACCGGTCGCCGCGCGGGTCATAGACGAAGAGGCGGCCCGTCGCACTCGAGAGATCACGCCGGCCCGTGTATCCGCCGTGCACGTAGAGCTTCCCGCGGTAAGCCGCCGCGGTGGGGTGGTTGAGCCCCACGGGCATCGAGCGACGCCGGCTCCAGCGATCGCGGCGGATGTCATAGCGCTCCACCGCGCGCGTCGTCAGGCCGCTTCGGCGCTCGAATCCGCCCACCACGTACACGTGGCGCCCGATCCGGACGGCGGCCACCTCGGTGCGCTCGAGGGTCGCGGGCGCGAGTGCCCGCCATTCGCCGGTGGCCCCTGCGCGTGGCGTGGGCGCCCCTTCCTCGTCACCGCCGCCCCCGGAGCTGACCGCGAGGACCGCTCCTGCGCCCACGAGCAGGACCGCGATCGCCGCAAGGAATCCGCGGCTCACGGTCGCCCCGGCGCGCGTCACCGCGCGGGGGTCGCGGCGGGTCCGTCGACGCCGTCAGCCGCCCGCTCGAGGGTCTGCTCGGCGTGGTAGCTCGAGCGCACGAGCGGGCCGGCCGCCACCGACTCGAACCCGAGCGCGTAGGCCTCTCGCTCGAGGTCGGCGAACTCCTCCGGATGCCAGTAGCGGACCACCGGGAGGTGCTCGCGGGTGGGCCGCAGGTACTGCCCGACGGTGAGCACCTGGACGCCGTGATCGCGCAGCGTGCCAAATGTCTCGAGCAGCTCCTCGCGCGTCTCTCCGAGGCCGGTCATGAGGCCCGATTTCGTCACGACCTCCTCGCCTCCCATCTCCTTCGCGTTGCGCAGCACCCGGCAGGAACGCAGGAAGCGGGACCCGCGCCGGGCCAGCGGGTAGAGGCGCGGGACCGTCTCGACGTTGTGGTTGAAGACCTCGGGTCGCTCGTCGATCACGCGGGCGAGGGGCATCTCCTCGCCGCGAAAGTCGGGGGTCAGGACCTCCACCTTGGTGCCGGGGGAGAGCCGGCGGATCGACCGGATCACGCCGACGAACGCCGAGGCGCCGAGGTCCGGCAAGTCGTCGCGATCCACGCTCGTGATCACCGCGTGGCGAAGGCCCATGCGCTTCACCGACTGGCCGACGCGCAGCGGCTCGAGCGGGTCTTTGAAGGCGGGCTTGCCGGTCTTGACGTTGCAGAAGCCACAGCGCCGGGTGCACGTGTCGCCGAGGATCATGAACGTCGCCGTGCCCCGCTGCCAGCAGTCACCGATGTTCGGGCACGCCGCCTCTTGGCAGACGGTGTTGAGCCCCTCCTCCTCCATCGCCCGGCGCAGCTCGCGGTAGCGGGGGCCGCCGGGGGCGGGCACCTTGAACCACGCCGGCTTGCGCGCGCCGAACGGCAGCACCTCGCCCATGTCGAGCAGCCGCGCGCCACCCGGGTTGGCGCGCGAGCGGGTGCTCACGCCGGCACCGGGCGCGGTTTCCCGCCGCTCGGCTCGGTGACGGAGATAGGGGGGCGTGACCCCTTCCCGGGTATATGACCAGAGAACGAGACACACCCAGCCCGCTGCACGAGGCCGAATGCCTCCGCGAAGCGTGCCGCCACCCGTTCGCGGAAGTCCGGCATCGCACCGGTCCGGCCGGTCTCCCTGTACACGGAGGTCACCTGGACGCCTTCGATACCGCAGGGCACGATCCATTGAAACGGCTGAAGATCGCCTTCCACGTTCACCGCGAACCCGTGCGTGGTCACCCCGCGCGAGACGTGCACCCCGATCGATCCGATCTTGCGCTCGCCGGCCCACACTCCGGTCAGCCCCTCGCGCACCTCGGCCACGACGCCCTCGTCACCGAGCGCCGCGACGATCGCGGACTCCATCGTGTGGACATAGAGAGGCACGTCGTGGACGCGCATGATCGGGTAGCCGACCAGCTGCCCCGGGCCGTGGTAGGTCACGCTCCCGCCACGGTCGGACTCACAGACCTCGACTCCCTGCATCCGATACCAGTCCTCGCCCATCGGTAGGTCCGCGGGCCCGGTGCGGCGGCCCTTGGTGTAGACGGGGGGGTGCTCCAGGAGCAGCAGGACGTCCGGCACCTCGCCGGCCTGGCGGGCCGCGCGGATGCGCTCCTGGATCGCGACGGCCTCCCCGTAGGGGATCTGCCCGAGCGAGGCGACCCACAGCTCCTCAGCCACTCCAGCGCTCCAGGTTGCGCCGGACGGTGGACAGGAACTGCGCCGCCAGGACGCCGTCGAGGGCCCGGTGGTCCCAGGACATGCAGAGGTAGGTCATCGGCCGTACGGCGATGCTGTCCCGCCCTTGCCCGTCGGTAACCGCCACCGGTCGCTTGCAGACCGCCTCCAGGTCGAGGATCGCCACCTGTGGCTGGTTGATGATCGGGGTGGCCAGCAGCGCGCCGAAGCGGCCGGGGTTGGTGATCGTGAAGGTGCCGCCCCCGACCTCGTCCGGCAGGAGACGCTTCGAACGGGCTCGCTCCGCGACGTCGGAGATCCGAGTGGCGAGTCCCTCGTGGGAGAGCTCGTGGGCGTTTCGGATCACCGGCACGATCAGGCCTTCCTCACCCAGGCTGACCGCCACTCCGAGGTGGACCTCGGAGTGCACGGTCACGTGCTCGCCTTGAATCGTCGCGTTGAGCCCCGGGTGCTCACGCAGGGCGGCGACCGCCGCGCGGGCCACGAAGGCCAGGTATGAGAGCCGCCCGCGGGCCGCCTCGACCGCGCTCATGTCGGCCTCGACCACCGTGGTGCAGTGGGCCGCGGTCTGCAGCGAGCGGACCATGTGCTCGCCGATCTGCCGTCGCATCAGAGAGAGCCGCTCACCGCCCGGCGCGCCCCCGCCGCCTTCGGCCCCGTCCGCCCCGACGCCCGGCTGGCCCCCTCCGCCCGCCTGCTCGTCCACGAGTGCCAGGACGTCCTTCTTGGTCACGCGCCCGCGCCGGCCGCTCCCGCGCAGCCGGGCCACATCGATCCCGTGCTCGGCGGCGATGCGCCGGACGACCGGTGAGACCGCCGGCGGGTGTTCACCGGCCGAGCTCGGGGTCGCCGTGCGCTCCGTGACGGGTGGCGAGGCCACAAGGGCCTTGGCTTCGTGCTCGTCCATGTGGGCCTCCCCCGGCCGGGCCGCGGTGTCGAGGGTGGCCAGCAGCGTGCCAACGTCAACGGTGGCGCCCTCCTCCACGAGGATCTCCCGCAGCCGCCCGGCGGCGGGAGAGGGCACCTCGGTCTCGACCTTGTCGGTCGATATCTCGACGACCGTCTCGTCGCGCTCGATCCAATCACCCGGCCGCTTGCGCCAGGCGGTGATCGTGCCCTCGGCCACCGAGACGCCCATCTGGGGCATCCTGAGCTCCACCTCCGACGCGGCAGTTGGCTCGGGGGGCGTGTTGGCAACCTCCGACGCGGCAGTTGGCTCGGGGGGCTCGGGGGGCGTGAGTCCCCCGCTGGGACCCCTTTCAAGGCCCGGGAAAGCCAGCACAGGCATCACTCGCCTGGTGCAACCGA
>JBPCJI010000130.1:0-5061 GCA_051005475.1 Thermoleophilaceae bacterium | reverse complement strand
GCTCGGACGGGCGCCAGGACGCCCGAAGCGCCTTTGCGAGGGCGTTGGCGCGGGCGGCGGCGCGCAACACGGCGTCGCGAGCCGGTCCGGGGAGGCCGAGGGCCTCAACCCAGACTTCGAGCTCGTCGCGCGCGCTCGCGCGAACTTCCGGCCGGCCGGCGCACAGGGCAGCGAGGGCGGTCAGAGCCGGGCTGGCGCCCGTCTCGAGCGCCCCCCGCTTGGCGGCCGCCACGAGCTCCGGATCGGCATCTACCGCGGGATGCAGCGCGTGGTCAAGCCCGAGCTCTGCCAGGCGCGCCACCGACTGCCGGGCCTCGGGTGCTGACAGCAGGTCCATCAGCTCGACCCGGACCCGCACCCCCGACACCGTGGAGAGGGCCCCGGCCGCGGCGGCCTCGCGCGCAAGGCGATCAGTCTCCGGTTCAAGTGAGAACGCCAGCCGGCTCTCATAGCGCAGCGCACGAAGCAGACGAGTGGGGTCGTCGAGAAAGCTCGCCGGATGCAGGATTCGGATCAGTCCCGCGTCGAGGTCCGCGCGGCCACCGCGCGGGTCGTGGAGCCTGCCGAGATCCTCACCCGAGAGGCCGATCGCCATCGCGTTGACGGTGAAGTCCCGGCGGCCGAGGTCCTCGGGAAGGGCCGCCGGCTCGACCACCGGAAGGGCGCCGGGACCGGCGTAGACCTCGCGCCGGGTGGCCGCGAGGTCTACGACCAGGGCACCCGCGCGTACGGTGGCCGTGGCGAAGCGGTCATGTGCGACGGCGCTACCTCCAAGGCGTGCCGCAAGCGCGCGCGCTGCCGCCGGCGCATCGCCCTCGATCGCCACGTCGAGATCGACCGAGCCAAGCTCGCCGCGCAGCACGTCCCGTACCGCTCCGCCGACGAGGTAGCACGGCGCCCCGAGGCCGGCGATCGCGGGCAGCAGCGTCTCCATCCCCGGCAGCGCGGCGAGCCGGGCGCGCAGGTCGGTGACCGGCGAAGCCATGGCGCGCATTGTCCCTGCCTGTGCCCTTCGGGTGCCTGTGCCCTTCGGGTGCCTGTGCCCTTCGGGTACTGGGTGGGGTCAGAAGCGGATCGCGCCGCGCAGCGTGCCGTAGCCGCGCCGGGCGACGACGGTTCCACGAGAGTCGACGACCTTGACGAGATCGCCGCGGTCGTCCCAGAGACGCCTCGAGCGGCAGGCGAACAGGCTGGAGCCGATCCGCGCGGGCCTCCGACGCCCGCGGGCACATCCGGTGACCACCCGCAGGGACCGCCTGCCGGCCAGCTTCCCGGCGCCGCCAAGGCGCAGGCGCCGCCCGCCGCGGTCGCGCAGGGTCGCCCCCTTCAAGCTGACGGCGCGAGCGCCGGTATTGCGAATCGTGACGCTCTCGCCGAGCCCGCCTCTCGGGCGGATCCTGGTGATCCGGACATTTCGCAGGGCAGATCGGGCACGCGCCCTGGAGCAACCACCCGCATCATGGCGAGCGATCTCCCGGCGCACGTTTTCGCGAAAGCCGGGGGCGTAGCTGTTGAAGTCCGTGACCGTGGCGGCCACTTTTCGGGCGTTCACGAGCTGGGTGCGGGTGAAGCGACAGGCCGTGATGACCCGATCGGGCTTCCAGTCGCGGAACACCGCCCTGTAGTCGGTGCCCGGCGTGGCCAGAGCGCTCGAGGTGGGCAGGAGCACGGCCACGGCCGCGGCCGCGGCCACGAGCATCGTGATCCGGTTCATGGCTACAGCCTGACAGGGATTCCGGCATCCCGCATCCGCCTCTTCGCATCGCCGACGGTGAAGGCCCCGTAGTGGAAGATCGACGCACACAGCACGGCGTCCGCCCCTCCGACCCTGACGGCATCCACGAGATGGTCGAGCCCGCCCGCGCCACCGGAGGCGATCACCGGCACCTCCACGGCGTCCGCGACGCGGCGCGTGAGCTCGAGCTCGTAGCCGCCCTCCGTGCCGTCGCGGTCCATGCTCGTCAGCAGGATCTCCCCGGCGCCGCGCTCGGCGCCCTCGCGCGCCCATTCCACGGCCTCCAGGCCGGTCTCCCTGCGCCCGCCCTGCACCACCACCTCGTAGCCGCCATCCGTACCTCCGCCGGCGTCGGCCGAAGCGCGACCCCTGCGCCGCGCGTCGATGGCCAGGACCACGCACTGCGTGCCGAACACCTCGGCCAGCTCGCCGATCAGCTCGTGGCGGGCCACCGCCGCAGAGTTGACTGACACCTTGTCCGAGCCGGCGTCGAGCACGGCCTGGGCGTCCTCGACAGAGCGGATGCCGCCGCCGATCGTGAAGGGGATGAAGATCTCGTCCGCGCAGCGCCGCGCCAGCGCGGCCACCGTGTCACGCCGCTCGTGCGATGCCGTGATGTCGAGGAACACGATCTCGTCGGCGCCCTCGTCCTGGTAGCGGGAGGCCAGCTCCACAGGGTCCCCGGCGTCGCGGATGTCCACGAAGTTCGTGCCCTTGACCACGCGGCCCTTGTCGACGTCGAGGCAGGGAATCACGCGCTTCAAGACCATCACACGATGGTAATTACTCGGGCTGCCGGGGCTCGAGCACGGCCTGCGCGTCGGCGACCGTGAAGCGCCGCTCGTAGAGGGCCTTGCCGGAGATCACGCCGGCCAGGTTCCCGAGCCGCAGATCGCTCAAGGCGCGCAGATCGTCGAGCGAGCCGACCCCACCCGAGATGACGAAGCTGCCCCGCACGACCTCGGAGATGCGCCGCACCTCGCCGAGGTCCACGCCTTCGAGCATGCCGTCGCGGTCGGCGTTGGTGCAGACAAAGCGCGTGGCGCCCTGGCCCTGGAGCCGGTCGATCAGCTCCTCGGGCAGCATTTCGGTCTCCCGCGTCCACCCGGCCACCGAAACGTGGCCGCCGCGGACGTCGACCCCCACCACCACGCGCGAACCCCAGGTCTCGAGCGCCTCCGAAAGGAAGTCGGGGTCGGTGTAGGCGGCGGTCCCCACCACGACACGATCCGCTCCGGCCGCCAGGGCGGCGCGGATCGCCTCGGGCGAGCGCAGGCCGCCACCGCACTGGACGGGGACCTCCAGCTCGGTGGTGATCCGCTCGAGTTGATGGAGGTTCGCCGGGGTGCCCGCGCGGGCACCATCGAGGTCGACCACGTGCAGGAAACGGGCGCCGGCCTCGACGAAGGAGCGCGCGGCCTCGAGCGGGTCCTCGGCGTAGACGGTCTCCTCCTCGAAGCGTCCCTGGCGCAGGCGCACCGCCTTCCCGTCGCGGATGTCGACCGCGGGCAGGAGGATCATGCGGCCGCGCGCGTGCAGAGAGCGGCGAAGTTGCCGAGCAACGCGAGCCCGTCGGGCCCTGACTTCTCGGGGTGGAACTGCGCTCCGAACACGGGTGGTCGCGCCACCACGCTGACGAACTCGGCGCCGTAGGTAGCCGTGCCGAGCACATCGGCCGGGTCGGCCGGGCGAGGCGCATAGGAGTGCACGTGGTAGAAGGCGCAAGGGGCGGGCAGCCCGGCGCACAGCTCGGACTCGCGCGTCCAGGAAACGTGGTTCCAGCCGATGTGAGGCACCTTCAGGCCGGGAGCGTCCAGCGCGTCGACCGCGCCGGCGAGCAGGCCGATGCCCTCCGCGCCACCGAGCTCCTCCGTGCTCTCGAAGAGCAGCTGCATCCCCATGCAGAGACCGATGATCGGGATGCCCTCGTCGCGGCGCTCGCGCAGCAACGCGTCCAGCTCGAGCGCGCGCACCGCCTCCATGGCCTTCGGGAATGCGCCCACGCCGGGCAGGGCGATTCCGTCGGCCGCTCGCACGGAATCGTGGTCGTGGGTGATCACAACGCGAGCGCCCACGTGCTCGAAGGCCTTCTCCACCGAGCGCAGGTTTCCCATGCCGTAGTCGAGGATCGCGACCGTGGTCACAGCAGGCCCTTCGTGGAGGGCACGCCGCTCTCCTCGGGGTCGATCGACACCGCCCGGCCGAGCGCCCGGGCGAACGCCTTGAAGGCTGCCTCGATCATGTGGTGGGCATTCGTGCCGCGCTCGATCGTCACGTGCAATGTGAGCTTGGCCGTGTTGGCCACCGCCCGGAAGAACTCCTCCGCGAGGTCCGAGTCGAAGCCGGCGACGTCCACGGGCGGCAGCTCACCCTCGAACGCGGCGTAGGGGCGGCCCGAGAGGTCGAGCGCACAGGCGGCCCGGGCCTCGTCCATCGGCACGACGGCATGCCCGTAGCGCCGGATCCCGCGGCGGTCGCCGAGGGCTTCGTCGAGCGCACGGCCAAGAGCGATGCCCGTGTCCTCCACGGTGTGGTGGGCACCTGTCTGGAGGTCGCCCTCCACCGTTAGGTCGAGGTCGAGACGCCCGTGGCGGGCCAGGGCATCAAGCAGGTGATCGAAGAACCCGACCCCGGTCGAGCGAGACCCCTCCCCCGTCCCGTCGAGGGCGAGGGACAGGCGGATGTCGGTCTCGTTCGTGGTGCGTGAGATCTCTGCACTGCGGGTCACGCGCGGCGCTCCATTGACTCGGCGTGGACCGGCAACCGCTCGGCGCGAGCGAGGGCGGCTCCCACCGGGGCGAGGCGGGCGGCGGCACCGTCGGGGAAGGACACGCGAGCCATCCGGCGTCGGAACGTGGCAGCCGAGAGCGCGCTCTGGAAGCGCGCCGCGCCGCCGGTCGGCAGCAGGTGGTTCGACCCTGCCACGTAGTCACCGAACGCGGTGGCCGCCCCGGAACCCACGAAAAGACAGCCCGCCGCGCGAACCGACGGGGCGAGCGCCTCCGCGTCGGCTCCGACGAGCGCGAGGTGCTCAGGCGCTATCTCGTCGGCCAGCCGCACCGCCGCGCGCGTATCCGTGGTATGCACGAGCGCCAGTGGCGCATCGGTCACCGACGGTCGCTCCGGGGCCATTTGCTCGACAGCCGCCCGCACCGCGTGGAGCATCGCGCGGTCGGGCGAGATCAGGGCGAGGAGCCCATCGTCGCCGTGCTCGGCCTGGGCCATGAGGTCGAGTGCGATCGGCTCGGGATCCTGTCCCTCGTCCGTGACGACGAGCAACTCGCTCGGCCCGGCGATGCCCTCGATGCCGACGATCCCCGCCACCT
>JBPCJI010000129.1:0-5624 GCA_051005475.1 Thermoleophilaceae bacterium | reverse complement strand
CAACGACGGGCCGGACCCGGTCGCGATCCGGCAGGTCACCGTGAACGACGCGTTTGCCGGCTTCCGGCAGACCGAGGAGAAGATCGGGCGGCTGGCCTCGGACAAGATCACGGTCGACTACCCGTGGGTCGAGGGACAGGCCTACGAGGTCGGTCTGCTCACGGCCACCGGCGGCACGGTTCTCGCGACTGTCGACGTGGCGGCCGAGACGCCCCGCGCCGACCTCGGCTTCTTTGGCCTGATGGCGCTCGTCGGCCTCTACGTGGGCGTGATCCCCGTCGGGATCGGGATGCTGTGGCTGCCCTGGATCAGGAGCATCGATCCGCGCTGGGTGCAGTTCCTGATGGCGCTCACGCTCGGCTTGCTCGGCTTCCTCGGAGTCGACGCCCTGCTCGAGGGCACAGAGTTCGCCGGCTCGGGGTCGCAGGCGTTTGGCGGCGCCGCGCTCGTCTTCCTGGGGGCCGGCGCCGCCTACCTCGCGCTGGCGGGGGTCGATGCGTGGCTGCGCGGCCGCCGCGACGCCGCTCACGGCGCGGCCGGCCCCTGGCGGCTCGCCTTCCTGGTGGCGCTCGGCATCGGGCTGCACAACCTCGGCGAGGGGCTGGCGATCGGCTCGTCGTATGCGATCGGCTCGCTGGCGCTCGGGGCCACCCTGATCGTGGGCTTTGCGCTGCACAACACCACGGAGGGCCTCGCGATCGTCGCGCCGGTCGCGCGCGGGGAGCAACGGCCGCAGGGCAGCCTGAGCAGGCTGGTCGGCCTCGGCCTGCTCGCGGGCATCCCCGCCGTGCTGGGCGCGTGGATCGGCGCGTCCGCGTTCAACCCCAGCCTCGCCGCGTTCATGTTCGGCCTCGGAGCCGGCGCGATCGCCCAGGTGATCGTCCAGATCGCACCGAGCGTGCGTGATCAGGGCGGGCGATTGCTGCACCCGCTGGCCGTCGCCGGGCTGCTGGCAGGGGTCGTGCTGATGTACACCACGAGCCTGCTGATCTCGTTGTAGCCATGGCGACCGAGTCCGAAGCCCGCATCTCCGACGCCGTCCAGGACTACGCCAAGGCGATCTACTCCCTGCACGGCCGCTCCGAGGAGGCGGTGCCCACCTCGGCGATCGCCGATCGACTGGGCGTCTCGGCGGCGTCCTCGTCGGCGATGCTCAAGCGCCTGGAATCGCTCGGGCTGGTCAAGCGCGAGCCCTACCACGGGGTCGAGCTCACGCCCGCGGGAGAGCGCGTGGCGCTCGAGGTGATCCGCCACCACAGGTTGCTCGAGCTGTACCTCGCGGAGGCGCTCGGGATGTCGTGGGACCGCGTGCACGAGGAGGCGGAGGTGCTCGAGCACGCGATCTCGCCCGAGCTCTCCGAGTTGATCGCCGAGAAGCTCGGCAACCCCACCCACGACCCCCACGGCGATCCGATCCCGACCGTCGGCGGGGAGATCGAGGAGGGCAGGACCCGCTCGCTCGCCGAGCTCGCCGCCGGCGAGCGCGGTGTCTTCACGCGGGTCTCGGACTCCGATCCCGAGATGCTGCGCTACCTCTCCGCCCGCGGGATCGAGCGTGGTGCGATCATCGAGATCGCCGGGCGAGAGCCCTTCGGCGGGCCCGTGACGGTGCGCGTCGAGGGCCGCGAGCACGCCCTCGGAGACCGGCTGGCCTGTGCGATGCGCGTGGATCCGGCCTGACGCGAGCCCGTGCCCCAAGAGCGCGCGGCCGGGCGGAGGTAGTCTGTGGGCTGATGGCGCTCGCCGATGACTTCCAGCAGGCCGTTGACGCCCTGCCGCCCGACTGGACCCAGCTCGAGCTGGACCTGCGGATCCGCGACGGGGACCGCTATGTCGAGACCGCCACCCTGCTCACGCAGATAAACGCGATGCCCTACTCCCGGCATGACTGGCACTGGCGGTTGCGCGTGGCCAACGGCTTCGGGCATGCGGCCGCTCCCGAGACGGTGCACGGCACGCTCGCGCTGCTCGACGACCAGGGGATCGGGGGCGAGATGGTGGTGCGCGAGGCGCGCTCGGGGCGCGTGGAGGTCACGCAGATGTGGGGCCGGCCCGAGTCCGTGCGCCAGGAGTTTCGCGACCGCCGCGCCCAGTAGGCGGGTGCCCGGCGCCCATGGCACGGATCGCCCTCCTCTGCCCGGACCTGCTGTTCGGCTCGAAGGTCGAGGGTGGGCTGGGGATGGCGGGGCACGCGGTCAGCCGCTTTGACTCCGACGAGCGGCTGCGCGTGGCCGCGTCGTTCCACGACCTGCTGATCGTTGACCTCACGGCCGAGGGGCTCGACGGCCCGGCGCTCGTGACGTCCATGCGCGAGCGCGGTGAGCTCGAGGCGGTTCCAACGCTGGGCTTCTACTCGCACGTCGACCAGGAGACCCGCCGCCGTGCCGAGGAGGCGGGCTTCAGCCGGGTGGTCCCGCGGTCTCGCATGGCACGTGAGATGGCGGCGCTCGTGGACGGCCTCCTTCCGCAAAGCTGACGGATTCGATGGGCGCCGCGATGAAATGGTGGGGGTGGGGGCACGAGGACGTCTCGTTCACGCATGAGGACAAGCCCTCCCTGAGGCCCTTCATCAAGCGTGAGCTCGGCCTCGACGTGGCAAGCGTGGCATCCCGCCCCGTCGCCTTTGAGGAGCTGGACATTCCCGGGCCGACGCTCTCGCCGCCTCTGCGGGCGGCCCTGGAGGGGGCCGTCGGCCGCGACCGGGTCTCGACCGAGCCGCTCGACCGCGTCCTTCACGCGCGGGGCAAGAGCCTGCGCGACCTCGTCCGCCACCGGCGCGGGGATCTCGGCCGGCTCCCCGACGTCGTGGTCCACCCCGGGACGGAGGAAGAGGTGACAGCGCTCCTGCGTGCCGCGCTTGACTCCGACGCCGTCGTGATCCCGTTCGGCGGCGGCACGAGCATCTCCGGCAGCCTCGAGGCGTCCTCGGGCGAGCGGCGCACGATCATCTCGGTGGACCTCGGGCGACTCGACCGGGTACTCGAGATCGATGAGGTCTCGCGCCTGGCGCGGGTGCAGGCGGGCGCGTTCGGCCCGCACCTGGAGCAGCAGCTGAACGCCCGGGGATGGACGCTCGGGCACTTCCCGGACAGCTTCACGCACTCGACGCTCGGCGGCTGGATCGCCACCCGCTCGTCGGGGATGCAGTCCGACCGGTACGGCGACATCGCCGACCTCACGCGGGGGCTGCGCGTGGTCACCCCGGCGGGCCTGCTCGTCACGCGCCCCGTGCCCGCCACCTCCACCGGCCCGAGCGTCCGGGAGATGGTCCTGGGCAGCGAGGGGCGCCTCGGGATCATCAGCGAGGCCACCGTGCACGTGCGTCGGGTGCCCGCCCAGCGCACGATCCTCGGCTACCTCTTCCCCGGCTGGGCCGAGAGCCTCGCGGCAATGCGCGACATCGCAGCCAGTGAGGCATCACCGTCGGTCACGCGCGTGTCAGACCCCAACGAGACCCGGTTCTCCTTCGCCACGCGGAAGGACCCGTCCCTGCTCGACCGCGTCAAGTCCAAGGCGCTCGAGGTGTATCTGGGGCGGCGCGACTTCGACCGTGAGGCCATGTGCCTTGCCTTCATCGGCTACGAGGGCGGCGCGAGCCGCGTTGCCTCGCAACGCAAGCTGGTGGGACGAATCGTCGCCCGTCACGGCGGCCTGTGCATCGGCAGCGGTCCCGGGGCCCTCTACGACCAGAAGAAGTTCGACACGCCCTACATCCGTGACTACCTGCTCGACCGGGGTGCGTTGGGCGACGTGTCCGAGACCGCTGCGCCGTGGGGTGCGCTGTCCACTGTCTACGACAACGTGGCGGCCGCCGCGCACGCAGCCTTCGGGCAGCTGCGCGTGAGGGGCTACCTCATGTGCCACCTGTCCCACTCCTACCACGCGGGCGCGTGCCTGTACTTCACCTTCGCGTTCAAGCCCTCGGGGCAGCGCGACGGCCTGGAGGAGTACGACGTGATCAAGTCGGAGATCCAGCAGGCCTTCGTGGACTCGGGCGCCACGTTGTCCCATCACCACGGCGTCGGCACCGAGCACGCGCGCTGGCTCGAGCAGGACATCTCCGCACCGGGCGTAGTGATGCTGCGGGCGCTTTTCGACGGCACCGACCGTGGCGCGAACCTCAACCCGGGGAAGATCGTCTGATATCCGAGAAACCGGGGCGCGCGGGGGGAGTACCTTCCAAAGCATGGCTGACGGGACGGGGATGGCTGACGGGGCGGGGCAGAACCGCGCGAGGCTCGACGTGCCCTGGGCACGCTGCGCCCAGGCGCGCGCCCTGCGCGAGCTCATCCTTGTCGGTCTGCTCGGCCCGGCGATGGATCTCTACACCCGCCGTCGGGTCGTGGGAAGGGAGCGGCTCGAGGGGCTCGAGGCGCCCGTCCTCTTCGTCGCAAACCACTCCAGTCACATGGACACCCCGGCGATCCTGCGCGCCATGCCCCGTAGGTGGCGCAGGTGCACGGCGGTGGCCGCCGCGGCGGACTACTTCTACCGCAAGCGCGGGATCGCCCGCGCGGTATCGCTGGTGTTCAACACCGTTCCGATGCAGCGCAACGGCGGCGGCCTCGAACCGAGCTCCACCGCCCACCTGGGCAACCTGATGGACGAGCGGTGGAACCTGCTGGTCTTTGCGGAGGGAACGCGCTCGCGCGACGGCAGCGTCGGCAGGCTGCGCTCCGGCGCGGCGGTCCTGGCCGCCGAGCACGACCTCGACATCGTGCCGGTCTACGTCTCGGGTACCCGCGAGGCGATGCCCCCGGGTCGCAGGTGGATGCACCGCAAGCCGGAGCGCCACCTCTCCAGCCGGCATCCGGTCGAGGTCCGCTTCGGCGCGCCGATCCGCCCCCGCCCGGGAGAGCACCGAACCGAGGTGATGGAGCGGGTGCGGCTGTTCTTCGCGGAGGCGGGCGCAACGACGACCCCAGGCGAGCGGGTCCTCACCGGCGAGGACCGGGCCGCCGCCGGCCAGCCGGCGTAGTGGCGCGCGTCTTCCTGACCGGCGGTAGCGGCTTCATCGGTGGCGCGCTCGCAGCGCGGCTGCTCGAGCGCGGCGACGAGGTCGTCGCGCTGGCCCGCTCCGACGCGGCCGCCGATGCGCTCGCCGGACGGGGGGCCGAGGTCACCCGGGGCCACGTGCTCGACGAGGACGCGCTTGCCGCGGGGATGACCGGCTGTGAGCTGGCCTACCACGTCGCCGGGATCAACACGCACTGCCCGTCGGACCCGGACATGCAGCTGCGCGTGAACGTGCAGGGGGCCGAGACGGCCGTGAGGGCTTGCGCCCGCGCCGGCATCGGGCGGGTGGTCTACACGTCTTCGGCAGCGGCCGTGGGAGAGGCCGCGGGCACGGTCGGCCACGAGGGCTCATCGCACCGGGGCTCATACCTCTCGGTCTATGACCGGTCCAAGCACGAGGGCGAGCGGGCCGCGTTCGCCGCCGGGCGGGGTGCCGGGATCGAAGTCGTGGCCGTCAACCCCTCCTCGGTACAGGGGCCGGGGCGATCGGACGGAAACGGGAAGATCGTGATCGACTACCTCAACGGCCGGCTGCGCACCTTCGTCGATACCCACATCAGCCTCGTGGATATCGACGACTGCACGACCGGTCACGTGCTGGCCGCCGA
>JBPCJI010000128.1:0-4166 GCA_051005475.1 Thermoleophilaceae bacterium | reverse complement strand
GAGATGTGGAAGGGTTTGGCCGGTTGCGTCCCCCTCCCCACACACGGCTCCCCTCCCGGGACGGCGGGGCATCCCACGACGGCGGTGGCGATGGGCCATCCGCTGATCGGGCGCCTGGAGCGGGCAGGGATCTCCTTCAAGGTCCTCGAGGCATCCTCCGGGGCGCAGACGACCTAGTCCGTAGAAGCGCGGCTTCACCCGGAACTCGGACAGTCGCTGGTAGAGCGCTACCCCGAGATGACCTTGACGTTGAGCACGCGGGTGCCGGTGGCCGCCCAGAACCGCAGCCAGAGCGTGGTGTAGGCCTCTGTCCCGCGGGCCGCGGCGAGGCTGCCGAGGTCGAGGATGTCCTCGGCCGGCCATCCGAAGGCCTCCAGCAGTGCCGCGACCTCAGTCTTGGCGGCGACGTCCTCACCGGCGATGAAGACCGTGTGCGATCCGGGCACGAGGCCCGGCTCCACCATCACTTCGGAGGCGATCGTGTTGAGCGCCTTCACCACGCGAGCCTCGGGGAATGCGCGCTGGATCTGCTCCCCGAGACTGTCGGTGTTGCCCACGGTGAGGGTCGGTGGCAGCCCGCCGGAGAAGTCGAGCGGGTTGGCCACGTCGATCACGACCTTGCCGGAGAGGTTCTCGGCTCCCGCAGCGGCGAGTGCCTCGAGTGAGGCGGCGCCAGCCGTGGCGTTGACCACCGTCTCGCCATGGCCGGCGGCGTCTGCGAAGGAGCCCTCCGAGGCCGAGGCGCCGTTGCTCTCCGCCCAGGCCACGGCCACCTCATTGCCGGTCTGGCGCGCCCCCATCTTCACCTCGTGGCCGAGGCTCACCAGTTTTGCCCCGAGCCTCTGACCGACGACGCCCGTTCCAAGGACTCCGAATCTCATCGGATCAGTCTACGCGGGTGGAAGGCCCCGCCCGCGGGCGGGAGGGGCCTCGCGGAACATCAGGGGCCGCCACCGGTCAGGACGTCGCGCGCCTTCGCAAGCGGGCTCTGAGAGTCCGGATCGGGGAGTCGGTCGGTGATGCGCTGGACGTCGTCCTTGAGCGCGAGCATCGTCTCGTGCATCGCTTTCATCTCCTCCGCGAGCCCGCCCACCCTCTTGTTCAGATGGGATTCGTCTCCCTCGAGTGCGACGACCACCCGAGTGAGATCGTCGAGCCGCTTTCCGAGACTTTCCTCGAGCGCCTCGAGCGCCGGCAGCAGCTTGCCCAGCGGCTCGGCCTGCTCGCTGATGTGCTCCACCAGAGGAGGCAGGTCGGGCACCATCGCTGTCTGCTCGCGGACGCGCGGGATCTCCTCACCCAGGCGTGAGAGCTCCTCGCGCATCGGTCCCAGGTGCTGCGCCGCCTCTGCCAGCGAGTCGAGTGCCTGCAGCACACGCTCGGGCAGACGCAGGGGGGCCAGCAATCCCGCCAGGATGCCCCCGTCTCCCGGCCCCGGTGTCTGATCTGCGCCCACGATCGACTCGAACTAGGACCGGGGGGCGGGCTGTGGCTCGCGTCCGCTCATCGACCAGACCTTACACTCGACGCCGTCGAGCCTGCTCGACTTGGCGCCTTGGAAATCTCACCTCAGCCCAGCCCAGCTCCCGCGCCGGTCACCTCCAACCCGTTCGCGCGCGTCTACGCCGATCTCGTGGACGCTCGCCGCGCTGGGGCCTACCCGCCGGGGCCGACGAGCTTCAGCCTGCGGCGCACCCACCGCCTGTCTCACGATCCCCTGCCCCTGCTGCTTCGCTGGTACGAGGAGTACGGGCCGATCTTCACCGTGCGCGTGGTGCATGCCCCGCAGGTGTTCATGCTGGGGCCGGCGGCCAACCACTACGTGACCGTCTCGCACGCCGAGAACTTCGGCTGGAGGGAGGGGGCGTTCAAGGACCTCGTGCCGCTGCTGGGAGACGCCCTTCTCACCACCGACGGCGCCTACCACGACCGCGCCCGGCGAATCATGATGCCCGCCTTTCACCGGGAGCCGATCGAGGGAATGGTCGACACGATGGTCGAGGAGACCGGGCGAGCGCTCGCCGGATGGCGCCCGGGCATGGTCGTCGACGTCTACGGATGGGCGCGCAGCCTCGCGATGCGGATCGCCATGCGCACTTTGCTGGGCCTCGATCCCGACGAGTCGGGCAGGGGACGCGAGGCCGCCGAGCAGTTCGAGCGCGCGCTGTCCTTCTACGGCAGGGACTTCACCCTCTGGCTGCTGCGCGGTCCGGGATCGCCGTGGCAGAAGATGCAGACTGCACGCGGAAGGCTGGACGCCATCGTGCTCGAGGAGATCCGCCGGCGGCGCGACCTTGACGGCGGCCGCGGCCGGGACGTGCTCAGCATGCTCATCGCCGCCCGTGACGAGGACGGCTCGGGCCTCTCCGACGGCGAGGTGCGCGACCAGGTGACCACGCTGCTGTTCGCAGGGCATGACACCTCCACCTCGGCGATCACCTTCCTCATGCACGAGCTGGCGCGCAATCCAGCGGCGCTCGACCGAGTGCGGCAGGAGCAGGACCGGGTGCTGGGCGGCGAGCCGCCGACCGTTGGACAGCTGGCGACCGAGCTCCCCGAGCTGGACATGGCTCTCGACGAGACGCTGCGGCTCTACCCCCCGGCCTGGATCGGCCCGCGACGGGCACTCAATTCCTTTGAATTCGAGGGCCACGAGGTCCGCGCGGGTGCCTACGTGGCCTACTGCTCGTGGGCATCTCACCGGCTGCCCGACGTGTGGGAGAACCCGGCGGACTTCGACCCCGGCCGCTTCACGCGCGAGCGCAGGGCACAGCTCCCGAAGGGGGCCTACGTGCCCTTCGGCGGCGGCTCGCGGATCTGCATCGGGAAGCGGCTTGGGCAGACCGTGGTAAAGGTGGTCTCGACGCTCCTGCTGCAGCGCTTCGCGCCTGCACTCGTCCCGGGGTACGGGCTGAGCGTCAGGCAGATGCCGACGCCCGGCCCGCGTGGCGGACTTCCGATGGTGCTCGGGGCCGTCCCCGGCACCGCTCGGCGGGTCGGTGAGCGGTAGGGTCGGGTCATCGGCGACCCGGGAAGCGAAAGGGAGCGGGAGCTCGTGGCAGAGGCGGTGTTCTATGCCCTCTTCCGGGTGGTCGAGGTCGAGGAGCTCTCAGGTGCCGAGCAGGCGGTCGAGTGGGCTCGCGGCATGGTTGACGATCCGCTGCTGCGGCGAGCCTTCGGCGACGGCGTGATCGACGCCGTCGCCGAGCGCGGCGCGGGTGGCGCCGGAGAGTCGGGCGACTGAACGGGCCCGCGCGACTCCCCCGCTCGAGCCGAGCCCGCGCGGGGGTACTCTTTGCTGAATGGACGATAGTCCCAAAACCGAGGAGCTTCGCCTTTCCCAGCTCCGGCGCGAGAGCGCCGAACGCAAGGAGGCCGAGCGGTCCGAGTCCGAGCCCGAGGCTGAGCAGCACGCGCGCAGGGCCGACAAGGCGGACTACCTGCGGCGAAAGCTCGAGGAGCGCGCCGAGGCCGAGCGGCGGGCCGAAGCGGAGCAGGACTAGTGGCGGGCGCGACCCCTCGGAGCTTTCTTCCGGGCCGTTAGCGCTCCGTTCAGCCGGCCTCGTCGGCCGAAGGGTGCAGCACGCGGTCGAAATACTCGCTCATAGTGCGCATGTCGCCGGTCGAGAAATGCTCGAGGAAACGCCTGCGCACCCCCGACAGATGGGTTGGGCGGGCCCCGGTGAGTGCGGCCCGGCCTTCGTCGGTGATCACCGCCTCGAAGCCGCGGCGATCGGACGGGCAGCTCTCTCGCCTGACGAGACCCGCCTTCTCGAGGCGGTCCACCAGCCGTGTCAGCCCGCTCGGGCTGAGCAGGACCGAGTCGGCGAGCTGTGCCATTCGGAGGCGACGGCCGGGTGCATCGTCGAGGAAGAGGAGGACCTCGTAGGAGGTCAACGGAAGGCCGTGTGCGGCGACCAACTCGGCGTCGAGCTCGCGCGTCAATCTCGCGTGCGCTCGCAGGAAGCCGCGCCAGGCTCCCAGCTCCACTGCGTCGAGCTGGGCACCGACTGCGTCGAGCTGGGCACCGCTTGACTGCTGTGTGGGTGTGCTTGCAGACACAATAAACTCGCCTTAATATTGTTCCTGCAAGTGATCCTACCCCGGAGCAGGAATGGGAGGCAACATGCAGCTTGAGGGCATCCACCACATCACCGCCATCACGG
>JBPCJI010000127.1:0-3194 GCA_051005475.1 Thermoleophilaceae bacterium | reverse complement strand
TAGAAGCGCGACTCGCCCGGGTCGCCCTGGCGGCCCGACCTTCCCCGCAACTGGTTGTCGATCCGGCGGGACTCGTGGCGCTCGGTGCCGAGGATGAAGAGGCCTCCCGCCTCCGTCACCACCTCCCGGTCACGCGCAACCTGCTCCTCGAAGCCCGGATGGGTCTCATCCCAAGCCTTGTCGTACTCCGGCGTGCCGGGCGCGTGCTTGGCTCCACGCAGCGCCACCTCGGTGAGGTGCTCGGGGTTGCCGCCGAGCTTGATGTCCACGCCGCGGCCCGCCATGTTGGTGGCGATGGTCACCCCTCCGGGGCGCCCCGCCTCGGCGATGATCTCGCCCTCCCGCTCGGCGTGCTCGGGCTTTGCGTTGAGGACCGTGTGCTTGATCTTGCGCCTTGTCAGCTCCTCGGAGAGCAGCTCGGAGACCTCGACGGAGATCGTGCCGACGAGCACCGGCTGGCCGGTCGCGTGGCGTGCCTCGATCTCACGCGCCACGGCTGCCCACTTGCCGTCCTTGGTCTTGTAGATCTTGTCGTTCCGGTCGGCGCGGACCATCGGCATGTTGGTCGGGATCTCGACGACCTGCAGCTTGTAGATCTTCATGAACTCGGTGGCCTCGGTGATCGCCGTCCCGGTCATGCCGCCGAGCTTGTCGTAGCGGCGGAAGTAGTTCTGGTAGGTGATCGTGGCGACCGTCTGGTTCTCCTCCTGGATCGCCACGCCCTCCTTGGCCTCGATCGCCTGGTGCAGGCCCTCAGACCAGCGCCGGCCCTCGAGGATGCGGCCGGTGAACTCGTCGATGATCTTCACCTCGCCGTCGATCACCTCGTAGTCGACGCCGCGCTTATAGAGCGACTCGGCCTTCAGCGCCTGCTGGAGGTGGTTCACGAGATGGCCGTTCTCGGCGCGGTAGAGGTTGTCGATGCCCAGGAAGCGCTCGGCCTTCTCCACGCCGCGCTCGGTGGGCGCCACGGTCTTGTGCTTCTCGTCGGGCTCGAAGTCGAAATCCGCGACGAACGTCTTCGACTTGGCCTCCACGCCGTCGGGCTTCTTGCCCGGCTCCATCTTCGGGGCCAGGGCGGCGAACTTGTAGTAGTAGTCCGCGGCCTGCTCGGGCTGGCCCGAGATGATCAGCGGCGTGCGCGCCTCGTCGATCAGGATGTTGTCCACCTCGTCGACAATCGCGAAGCCGTGGCCGCGCTGTGACTTGTCCTCGACATCGGTGGCCAGGTTGTCGCGCAGGTAGTCAAACCCGAACTCCGAGTTGGTGCCGTAGGTCACGTCGGCCTCGTAGGCGCCCCGCTTCTCCTCGGGGGGGCGCTCCTCGGACTGCAAAATGCCCACGCTCACGCCCAGCAGGTCATAGATCGGCTTCATCCACAGCGCGTCACGGCGGGCCAGGTAGTCGTTCACCGTGACCAGATGGACGCCCCTGTCCTGCAGCGGGTTGCCATCCGCGTCGCGCGAGGCAAGGGCGTTCAGGCAGATAGGGAGGGTCGAGGTGAGGGTCTTGCCCTCACCTGTCCTCATCTCGGCGATCGAGCCGTCGTGGAGCACCATCCCGCCGATCAGCTGAACGTCGAAGTGGCGCTGGCCCAGCGTGCGCTTGGAGGCCTCGCGCGTGACCGCGAAGGACTCGAACAGGAGGCCCTCCAGCGGCTCCCCATCCGCCGCGCGCTCGCGCAGGCGCCCGTAACGCGCGCGCAGCTCCTCGTCGGACTCGAGCTCCAGCTCGGGCTCGAAATCGTTGATCCGGGCGACATGCTTCTCGAACTGCTTGAACTTCTTGCCCTCCCCGATGCGGAGGGCGCGGTCGAACATCGCCATAGCAGCGAGAGTAGCAACGCACGCCGGACCTGCCGGCCCGACAGCGGCCGCTCGGGGAGGCCCCCGGGGAAGGGCGGTGGGGTTACCGGCGCGCTATATGGCGCGCGGTGAGGCCTGGTGGGCCTCGCGGCGCCTGCGGCGCTTGTCCCGGTGGCGCTTGACCTGACGCGCGAGATCCTCCGCGGCGAGGTTGATCGAGTGGACCATGTCCTCCGAGGCCTCGCGGGCGCGGAGCGTGATTCCCTTCAGGTGGAGTGTGACCTCGGCGATGTGCTTGTCGCGAATGGAGGGGTTGCGCTCCTCTATCAGCTCGACCTCCATGTCCGCGAACGAGGACACCTGCCTCGCGACCTTGGCGAACTTCTTGTCCACCCGCTCCCTGAGCTCATCGCCGACAGTGACGTTGCGGCCCTTCACGCTGATGCGCATTGGCCCTCCTGGGGTCTCGGTGAGGTGTGCCATGGATGGTAGTGATGGAGTGTGTCGTTGCCGATAAATCTTCGCGGTCGGCCGGAGACGCTTCACCGCCCCGGGGTCCTCGCGTATGCCAGCGCCCAGACGTGGCGGGTACCCGCCGCTCTCAGCACCGCCGCACACGAGCTCAGGGTGGCGCCTGTCGTGACCACGTCGTCCACGAGAATGGCCCGGGCCGGAGCCCGCGCGCCGGCCCGCAGCTCCAGTGCGCCCTCGATGCCCGCAAGGCGCTCGGCCCGGCCAAGCCCGACCTGTCGCCTTGCCTGCCCCCGCCGGCGCAGGCAATCCTCCATTTCCAGGCCCCTGCGGCGGGTGAGCTGTGCCGCCAGGCGCTCGGCCTGTTTGAACCCGCGCCGGCGGGCCCGGGCGGGGTGCAGCGGGACGGGCACGAGCGCGGCCGGCGGGTCCAGCAGGCGGTGCGGCGCCCCCGCCGCGATCTGGGCGGCCATCGGTGCCGCCAGCCCGGCGGCGCCGCGGAACTTCAGCGCGCGCACGAGCGCACGCGCGGGACCCTCGTAGGAGACCGGCGCCCACGTCTCGACTCCGGCAACCTCGACCGTGTCGGGGCCGAGCCAACTGAGCTCCGAGCGGCAGGCAGAGCAGAGGGGCTCGGCGAGCGCGGAGCCCGCCCCACACGCCCAGCAGAACGGCGGCGCGATCAGGGCCAGGGCACGGGTGAGAAGTGGCACCGCTCGAGTCTTGCGCGCGGCTGGTGCCGGCACGGCGCCCCGGTGCGACAATCGCGCACGTGCCCGCTGACGGATCCGTAACGCTCTCGATGGCGGCCGACCCGCAGCTCCACTGGCTCCCGGACCCGTTCGTCCTCGCGCCGATCCTCCTCCTCGTCCTCATCTACGCGCGTCGCTTCCGCGCGGTGCGCCGCGAGGAGCGCCC
>JBPCJI010000126.1:0-5013 GCA_051005475.1 Thermoleophilaceae bacterium | reverse complement strand
GGCGTCGTGAACAGCCTTCGTCTGGCGCTCGCTGTTACCGGAGCAGATCACGAAGAAGTCGGTGTAGCCCACGATCCCACGGAGGTCGAGCACCCTGATGTCGATCGCCTTGCGGTCGGAGGCGATCTCCGCGATCCGGTCGGCGAGCGCGGCCGAGTCCACCGGCTCACCGGCACCGGCGGGCGCGGCCTGGTGGGGGCTCATTCCGCGCTCACCGGCATCGATGCGCCGTAGAGGCGCTGGGATTGCACATAGTCGGCCACCTTGTCAGGTACGAGATACCGGATCGGTCGGTCAGACCCGGCGCGCTCCCGCACGAGCGAGGAGGAGATGTCGATCCGCGGGATGTCGAAGAAGACGATCTTCTCGCTTCCGGCAAGCCCATCGAGGTGGCCGAGCACGGCCTCCCGGTCGACCCCCTGGCGGGCTGCCACGGCCACCTTCGCCAACGACAGCACGGTCTCCGGCTCGCGCCAGCCGGGCAGTCGCGTGGCCTGATCGGCGCCGAGGATCACGGTGAGCTCGTCCTCCGGCGCCCGCTCGCGCAAGAGTCGCAGGGTGTCGACCGAGTAGGACGGGCCCGAGCGGTCGATCTCGATGCGGGAGAGCGCGAGGCGACGGTCACCGGCAACCGCGTAATCGCAGAGCCGGGCGCGCACCTCCGCGCCGGGCTCCTGATCGATCTTGCGGTGCGGCGCATCCCCCACGGGCACGAGCAGCACGAGGTCGAGGCCGAGCTGCGCGTGGGCCTCCCCCGCGCAGATCAGGTGCCCCAGGTGAGGGGGGTTGAAGACGCCGCCGAGGATGCCTGTCCGCAGCGGGCTACTCCCGTACCTGGCCGGAGCCCTCGATCACGAACTTGTAGCTCGTGAGCTCCCGGACGCCGATCGGGCCCCGCGCGTGCAGCTTCTGGGTCGAGTTGCCGATCTCGGCTCCCATCCCGAACACGGCGCCGTCGGTGAAGCGGGTGGAGGCGTTCACGTAGACGCAGGCGGCGTCGACCTCGCCCGTGAATACCCGGGCGGACTCCTCCGAGCCCGTAACGATGGCCTCCGAGTGTCCCGACCCGTACCTGTTCACGTGCTCGACGGCCTCCTCCACGGAGTCGACCACCCTCACGGCGAGGATCAAGGCGTGGTACTCGGTGGCCCAGTCCTCCTCGGTGGCCTCGGTGAGCGTGTCTGCCAGGTCCCCCGCAAGGGCCCGCGTCCGTCCGTCCACCCGAAGCTCGACGCCCGACTCGCGCAGCTCGCCCAGCAGGCGCGGCATGAGCTCCGCCGCCACGCCCGAGTGCACCAGCAGGGTCTCCGCCGCGTTGCACACGCTCGGGCGCTGGACCTTGGCGTTGAGCACGATCGCCACCGCATCGTCCAGATCGGCCCCGGCGTCCACGAACACGTGACAGTTGCCTGCCGCGGCGTACATCACGGGAACGGTCGCGTGCTGCTTGAGCGCCGCCTTCAGCCCCTCCCCGCCACGGGGGATGATGAGGTCGATCACCCCATCCTGGGTGGCGAGCTGGCGCAGCTCGTCACGGTCCCCGCCGCCGACCAGCGAGATCGCCTCAGCCGGGATCCCGGCGGACGAGGCCGCTACGGAGGCGACCTGCGCGAGCACCGCGTTTGAGTTGGCTGCAGTCGATGAGCCCCGCAGGACGATCGCGTTGCCCGACTTCAGACACAGCGCCGAGCAGTCGATCGTCACGTTCGGACGAGCCTCATAGACCACGGCGACCACACCGAGTGGAACCCGCACCCGGCGCACCTCGAGGCCGTTCTCGAGCCTTTGTCGCTCGATCGTCTCCCCCACCGGGTCGGGCAGGGAGGCGATCGCTCGGACGTCGGAGGCCATGCCGGCGAGGCGGTCCTCGTCGAGCTTCAGCCGGTCGAGCAGCGAAGCGCCCAGCCCGCTCTCCACGCCGGCATCCATGTCGCGCGCGTTCGCTTCCAGGATCTCACCGGAACGGTCCTCCAGCGCAGCCGCCATCGCCTCCAGCGCACGGTTCTTCGCCCCGCCGTCGAGGGTCGCCAGGACGCGCGCTGCCTCGCGCGCCGCCAGGCACACCTGCGTGGTGGTGGGCGCGGTGGTCGCCATCGACCAAGCCTACCGGCAGGGTCCGGAGGCTGGTCCCGATTCACCCCTACTCGAGCACGAAGTAGTCGCGGTGCACGGCCTCCGCTGCGGCCCGCGGCATCCGCTCGCGCACAGCCTCCGACTTCAGGCCCTGTATCTCCCGCAGCTCCCCCGCGGAGTAGTTCACGATTCCCTTTCCGATCGGCCGTGAGTTGCCCCCGGCGGCGCGCACCTCCACAGCATCACCCGGGCTGAACTCTCCGGCCACGCCCACGATGCCGACCGGCAGCAGGCTCGTCCCGCGCTCGCGCAGGGCCCGTTCGGCACCGTCGTCCACCGTCAGGCTGCCGCGGCTGGGCTTTGCGTACCTGAGCCAGAGCTTGAAGCTCGACACCCTGCCCGGCTGCGGGTGGAACGTCGTGCCGATCCGATCGCCGCCGAGCGCCGAGCGCATCGAGGCGGGATCGGTGCCGTCGGCGATCGCCGCGGGGATGCCCGCGGCGGCGGCCATCTCGGCCGCAACGACCTTGGAGCGCATCCCGCCCGAGCCGAGCGGGGACGCGGAAAGGCCGATGTCGAGACCCTCGAGCTGCTCGATCGAGCGCACGTCGGCGACCAGCTCGGCCGCCGGGTCGAGGGAGGGGTCGGCGGTGTAGAGGCCCCCGATGTCGGTCAGCAGCACCAGACGCGCTGCCCCCAGCAGGATCGCCACCTGGGCCGCGAGGAAGTCGTTGTCCCCGAAGGAGATCTCGTCGGTGGTCGTCGTGTCGTTCTCGTTGATCACCGGCACCAAGCTCCACTCGAGCAGCTTCTGAAGGGTGCGTCGCACGTTCCGGTAGTGGGTGCGCGCCGACATGTCGAAGAAGGTGAGCAACACCTGGGCGCTCGGCACGCCGCGCTCGGCGAGCAGGTCGTCATAGGTGCGGTAGAGGCGTCCCTGGCCCACCGCCGAGGCGGCCTGGAGCTCGTCCATGGAGCTCGGCCGCGTGGGCAGCTCGATCGTCCTCATCCCCCGCGCGATCGCACCCGAGGTCACGAGCACCACGCGATCGCCCGCCGCGTGGCGGGCGGCCACCTCGTCGCAGACGGGTGCGAGCACCTCGAGCCGCACCTCCCCTTCGGGGTCGGCGACAATGCTGGACCCGAGCTTGACGACTACGCAGCGCACGGGCTAAGGGTATGGGCGCCCCGCGGGCGGGGCTGCCGGCCTACTGGTTCGCGCTTGCCAGGCGGTACTTGCCGTGTTCCTTCTTCAGCTCGAAGACCTGCGGGCGCTTCTGGCCCTGGCTCTCGAGCTCGGCCGTGACGGTCGCCTTGTCGTCCTTGACCTCGGTCTTCGTGATCTTCGTGACCTTGACCGCCCTGCTCTTCTGGGAGTCGATCAGCTTCTTGCAGGCCTCCTCGGCCTTGTCCCCCTTGGACCCGGTCAGCTGCTCCTGCAGCCGCTTGGTGATCAAGCCACAGAAATCCTCGCCGTTGGAGTCGCTCGTGGCCTTCGCGATGTTCTTGACCGTGCTCTCCGCGTCCTCCTTGTCGCTGCCTCCGCCGCACGCCCCGAGCACGAGGATCGCCAGGACGAAGGCTGCGAGGACGAGGAGTCGCGTCGGGCGCATGGGTGCGGTTTCTACACGATTCAGCCCAGCGGCGCGGCGGGGTCCAGCTCGAACATCGTGCCCGCGATCTCCACGTCGTCGCCCGGAGTGAAGCCCGCAGCGCCGAGCGCGCGGATGACACCCATCCCGCGCAATCGGCCCTCGATGTAGCGCAGGGCCTCCTCGTTGTCGATGTCGTGCCGCGCGATCAGGCGCTCTACGCCCTCTCCCTCCACGCGAAAGGCACCCGGGCCGGTACGCCTTACCTGGAAAGCGTCGCCCGCCCCCGGACGGTAGACCCGGTGCGTGGCCTCGAGCTCCTCGGCGGTCGGCGGCCCCTCTGCCTCCGGGACGTTTCGCACGATCGCCGACCGCAGCTCCTCGAGCCCGGCGCCGGTGGCCGCCGAGGTGGCCACCACACCGCAGACCGCACTCCCGAGCCGGTCGGACCACGCGCGAGCGGCGGCGCGCGCCTCCTCTTCGAGCACGAGGTCGGCCTTGGAGAGGCACAGGAGCCGGGGCAGCTCGGCGAGCCCGGCTCCGTGATCGCGCAGCTCGGCCTCCACCGTCGCGTGGTTTGCCACCGGGTCAGAGCCGTCGAGCGGCGCGAGGTCCAGCACGTGTACGAGCAGCCTGCAGCGCTCCACGTGGGCGAGGAACTCGTGACCGAGCCCGGCACCGCCGCCGGCACCCTCGATCAGGCCCGGAATGTCGGCCACCACCAGCTGGCGCTCATGGGTCTCGATCGTTCCGAGCACGGGGTCAAGCGTCGTGAACGGGTAGTCGGCCACCTTGGGGCTCGCCGCCGTCAGCCGAGCGAGGAGTGAGCTCTTGCCGGCATTCGGCAGTCCCACCAGCCCTGCGTCGGCGAACAGCCTGAGTCGCAGCTCCAGGCTGCCCTCCTCGCCCGCAAGGCCGCGCTCGGCGATGCGAGGGGTCTGGCGCGTGGGGCCGGCGAAGGCCTTGTTCCCTCGGCCCCCGACCCCACCGCGAGCGACGACGACCCGCTGACCTGACTGCACCAGGTCCCACCGGACCCCGCGCTCGAGGTCCTCCGCCACCGTGCCGGGCGGCACTCGAACCTCGAGTGCCGCGGCGGAGGCACCGTGGCGCTGGCCTCCCTCGCCATGCCCCCCGCGCAGGGCGCGAAAGCGCGCGCCGCGGTGGAACTCCCCCAGGTCGCGCCGGGAGGGGTCGCAGACGAGGACCACGTCGCCGCCGTCGCCGCCGTCCCCGCCGTCGGGTCCGCCCTTGGGCACGTGAGCCTCGCGACGAAACGACACCGCCCCGTTGCCACCGGCGCCGCCGCACACGAAGATCCTGGCTCGGTCGTGAAACACCCGCCGAT
>JBPCJI010000125.1:0-3271 GCA_051005475.1 Thermoleophilaceae bacterium | reverse complement strand
CTTCCTCTCCTCGGTGCTGATGGTCACCGGCGCGCTGCTGATCCTCGACGCGGTCGTGACGGTCGCCTGGCAGGAGCCGATCTCCTCATTCTTCGCCAACCGCCAGCAGAGCCGGCTGGGTGATGCGCTCGCTACGCCGCCGAGGCGGGTGATCGAGCGCAAGCCGCTTCGCGGCGATGCCATCGGGAGGATCACCCTCCCGACGCAGGACCGCTCGTACTACGTGATCGAGGGCACCGACACCGCCGACCTGCGGAAAGGGCCGGGCCACTACAGCGACACGCCGCTCCCGGGCCGGCGCGGCACGGTGGCGATCGCAGGCCACCGCACGACCTACCTGGCGCCCTTTCGCAAGGTCGACAAGCTCAAGCGCGGCGACCCGGTGATCGTGGACATGACCTACGGTCGCTTTACCTACCGGGTCGAGAAGACGCGCATCGTCAAGCCCGAGCAGACCGAGGTCAAGCGCCGTGTCGGGCACGATCGCCTGGTCCTGACGGCGTGCCACCCGCTCTACAGCGCGGCCCAGCGGATCGTGGTCTTCGCGCGCTTCGCCGGTCGCGGACCCGCGCGACTCAAGCGGGGATAGCTTCGGTCACACGCGAGCCCGATTCGAGCGAGGAGTCATCGCGCGACTCGAGGAAGAGCACGAGCACCACGAGCAGCACGAGCGAGATCAGGAGGACCGCCAGCCAGTAGATCGCCTTGCCTAGCACCGAAACTCGTCCCCGCCGGGCTCCGTCGGCGCCCGTCAGGACCGCCGCGGGACCAGCACCGCCCGCTTGAACTCCGCGACAAGAACGCCGTCCTGGTTCAGCACACGGGTGTGGACCTTCACTATCCCGCGGTCCTCCTTGGACTTCGAAGGCCGCACCTCGAGCACCTCGCTCTCACAGAAGAGGGTGTCGCCATGGAAGACGGGCGCCGGGTGGGAGAGTGCCTCGGTGGCGAGATTGGCGATCGCCTTTCCCGAGATGTCGGCAACCGACATTCCGAGGGCCAGCGAGTACACGAGTGGGCCCACGACCACGTTGCGGCCCTGCTGGGACGCGGCCGCGTACACGTCGTTGATGTGCAAGGGGTGGTGGTTCATCGTGAGCAGGCAGAAGAGGTGGTCGTCCGCCTCGGTCACGGTCTTCGCGGGCCAGTGCTTGTAGACCGCACCGACCTCGAAGTCCTCGAGGTACCGGCCGTAGGGACGAGCGCCCGAAGCCTCGCGCTCGGCCTGATCGGTGGCGACTGGGGTGTCAGACATGAATTCCTCGTCTCGGGTTCTTCACGGTGCGGTTGCCTCGGATCGACCGGCGGCGGAGATCGTATGCGATCGCGGTGCGCTCAGTTCGGCGAAAGGTCGGTGGATGCCAGCACCGCATTCGCATCCGCATCGCCGAAGCCGAAGGTCTGATGGAGATATGTCGTCACCTGCTCGGGCCGGTATCCCGCGCTGAGCATCTCGAGCGCCACCATGCGGGCCGCCTCCCGCCCCGCGTCCGCCTCCTGCTCCTTGGACATGATTATCCGCCGGTCGGTGCCCCGACGGCCAAAGCGCATCTCCCCCGCGTCCCGCCGGTCGTGGACCGTCGTGCCCTCGTCGGGCGGTGTCTCGCGGACCTGCTCCTCCTCGAGCAGCGCCAGACGGCGTTCAAGCGCGTCGATACGCGCGTACAGCATGGTTCGCTCGGCGCTTTCTTTAAAAAACATGGGGTCCTCCTTGGACGATGGTTTTCGGACAGCCGATCGCTGACGCCTCTACGCCGTCCCTCCAGAGTAGGGCGTTCGCTGAAATCGGCCACTCCCCGTACAGAGGTACATTGCAGGCCCCGGCTTCCCCCCGACCACGGAGACCAGACCATGCGCAACCCTCGTGACTTCGCCAAGCCCCTCGCAGTCGGCGCGCCCGACCCGGTGCTCGAGGTTCCGTTCAGACCCTCGCGGATGATCCATTTCTTCGACGCCTCCAACGAGAAGATGGCCGCAAAGGTGCCGGACATGGCCAAGACGGCGGACATCCTCCTCGGAAACCTGGAGGACGCGGTGCCGGTGGACAAGAAGGAGCCGGCCCGCGAGGGGCTCGTGAAAGTCGGCAAGGAGGCGGACCTGGGCGACACCGCGCTTTGGACCCGGGTCAACTCGCTCGAGAGCCCGTGGGTGCTCGACGACCTGACCCGCCTCGTCACGGAGATCGGCCACAAGCTCGACGTGATCATGGTCCCCAAGGTCGAGGGCGCGTGGGACATCCACTACGTGGACCGGCTGCTGGCCCAGCTCGAGGCCAAGGCGGGGCTCGACCGCCCGATCATGGTGCACGCGCTCCTCGAGACCGGCATGGGCGTGGTGAACCTCGAGGAGATCGCCACTGCCAGCCCGCGCATGCAGGGAATGAGCTTCGGGCCCGCCGACCTCGCCGCCTCGCGGCGGATGAAGACCACGCGCGTGGGTGGCGGGCATCCGGGCTACCTCGTGGTCTCCGATCCGGACTCCGAGAACCCCGACGCCCCACGGCGCACCGCCCAGCAGGACCTGTGGCACTACTCGATCGCGCGCATGGTGGACGCCTGCACCTCGGCCGGCATCCTGCCCTTCTACGGGCCGTTCGGCGACATCAAGGACACGGAGGGCTGCGAGGCCCAGTTCCGGGCGGCCTTCCTGATGGGCTGCGTCGGCGCGTGGACGCTGCATCCGGTGCAGATCGACATCGCCAAGAAGGTCTTCAGCCCCGACCCCGACGAGGTCAAATTCGCACGGAAGGTGATCGAGGCGATCCCCGACGGCGCCGGAGTGCATATCATCGACGGCAAGATGCAAGACGACGCCACCTGGAAGCAGTGCAAGGTGATGGTCGAGCTCGCGGAGCAGCTCGCGGAGAAGGACCCGGAGCTGGCCGAGGCGTACGGCCTGTAGCCGCCCTGTAGGGTAGCCCGGCCCCGCGAGCCGTCCATTATGCGCTTCTACGAATACGAGTCCCGGAAGTTGGTCGAAGCGGCCGGAATCCCGGTCACCGAATACGGCTTCGCCAAGACCGCGGAAGAGGCGAGCAAGATCGCGGCGGACATCGGTGGGCCCACCGTCGTGAAGTCCCAGGTCCTCACGGGTGGGCGGATGAAGGCCGGCGGCGTGAAGTTCGCCGACACCCCCGAGGAGGCCGCCGCCCACGCGGAGGCGATCCTGAAGCTCGAGATCGGCGGCAATCTGCCGCGCGGCGTGCTCGTGGACCCGAAGGCCGAGGTCAAGCAGGAGTACTACGCAAGCGTGGTGTGGGATGGCACGGCCA
>JBPCJI010000124.1:0-4459 GCA_051005475.1 Thermoleophilaceae bacterium | reverse complement strand
GCACGTCGGTGACCTCGTACTGGGCCACCGACCGGATGCGCCGGTCGCTGAAGAAGAGCCGGTCTGACTCGTTGATCAAGCGCGCCTGGCTCGACCATGAGACGCCGAACGGGTCGGGCGGCCGGGTATGGAAGCCGAACTCGGTGACGAAGATGCCCTTGCCGCGGCCGATCCGCCCGTGCCTGGCGGCGCCGTCGAGCAGGCGGTGCAGCCGCGGCATGTAGGCAAGCGGCAGCGAGCTCTTGGTCGAGGTCCTGCTCTGCGTGTTGCCGTAGCCCCCGAAGTTGTAAGGGTGGACGGCCACGCCGCCGATATTCAGCCTTGCCACCCGTCCCGAGCAGCCCTGCAGCGCCTTCAGGCGGCCCTGGAAGGGGCGTCCCGCGGGATCGAGGCAGAGGGCGGCGCGAAGCAGCGGCAGCGGCGCACCGATGGCCGCAGTCTCTCCGAACAGGACATGGTTGCGGCGCGCGCCGTCGTACCTGGCGATTGCCTGGTATCCGGCCTGGAAGAGCTTGCGGTAGATGGCGCCGGCCACGTCGACCGTTCCGAAGCGCGTGCGCTGCAGGCGCGGGGTGAGCCACGTCTTGCCGATATTCGGCTCGTTCCAGATCGAGTAGTAGGCCACCTTTCCGCGGTAGCGCTTGACGGCGGCGGCGGCGAATGCGCCGAACTCGCTGGGCTTGGGCCTGAACGAGCAGGGAACACTGCGGCAGCGGCCTGGCGAGGACGAGGTGAAGAACGGCCCCGGGCCGGTCACGGTCATGAGGACCTGCAGCCCGTTTGCCCTCGCGAGCGCGACGAGACGATCGGTTGGGGCCCAGTTGTACTTTCGCGAGCTCGGGTCACTCGCATTGAAGCCGCTCGGCTTCCGGCGGTCCCTCGGTGTCTTGTAGACCTTGTGGTAGATCACGTTCGTCCGCACGATGTCCACGCCCAGCTCGCGAACCTCGGCCATCACCTGGGCCGGGTCCTTTGAAGTGGCGCCGAGCAGCAGGCGGTCGTCCTGGATCAGGCTCAGCTGCCCAGAGGCCGCGGTCGCGGCCTGCGGTGCCAGCAGGGCGACGAAGGCCGCCAGCAGCGAGCAGGCGCGCAGGCGGGAGCTCTTCGTGGTCTTGGTCGCTACCCGTGGGCGGAGGGCCGGGGCCCTCGAGCCCGCGGCAGATCGCGTTGCAGTCGGCATGCGGTCCCTTCGTGGTCGGCGCCTGGCGAACGGCAGGTCAGCTGCGAGGCGGTTGACAGTCTCCGATCTTACACACGCCGCGCCGGTGAAAGTTGCGGCGGGGCGTGTGGGTTGCGCGTTCCGGCCCGCGGGTCGCGCGGATCGTTCAGCGATAGAGCGGTGTGCGGATGAAGTTGTCGTGGAGGACATCCCAGGCGGGCTTCTTCTCGCCGGCGTAAGTGAGGACGCCCTTGTGATGGCGGGTGTTACGCCCGGGGCCGGGTGGTGCCCCGCCACCCCAACCGGGGTAGATCTCGAACTCGCGCAGGGTCCAGTGGATCGCCCCCGAGAGGAAGGGGAGCCTGTCCACTACGCCGAGCGTGCGGGCCACGTGGTCGGTCTGGAAGCCGTAGCTGCCCTTCTCGGTGGCCGGGCGCCCCGCCATGTCGGGGCGGCCCTCGGCGCCGAACTCGGTCATCACGAGCGCGTGGTCGGGGTAGTTGTCGCGCATCTCGCGCAGATACGGCTCGAGCGTGGCGAAGTCGGCCACCGAGGTGTACCAGCCGAAGTACTGGTTGATGCCGATGATGTCGAAGCTCTGGTAGGTGAACTGCTCGGAGTAGCCGGTACCCGCCTTGACATCGAGCGCGATCGGAAGCGTGGGGTCGATGTCGCGGGCGGTCTCCGAGGCGCTGATGAGGAAGGTGCGGGTGCTGGGATTGCCATCCGGGGCGAATGCGAGCTCGTTGGCCACGGAGTGCGTGATCACCGACGGGTGGTTGCGGGCGGCCAGAACGGTGCGTCTGACCTGGGCGACGGCGCGCGCGCGGTCGAGCGGATATCCGAGCAGGTTGGCGCCGTGGTCGCGCTGCCAGATGGGCGCCTGGTTCCAGACCATGATCCCGGCGCGGTCGAGGCGCTGGAGCAGCGCTTCGCTGAGCACGTAGTGCGCGCGCGTGACGTTGGCCCCGATCTCCTTGAGGTTTTGCACCATCTCGTCCATGTCCGCGCCGGTGATGGCGGCGCCGTGGCCGGGCGTGTCCTCGTGCATCGAGGCGCCGCGCACGTTGATCTGGCGGTTGTTGAGGTAGAGCAGGCCTCGCTTGACCTTCACCGAGCGCAGCCCGATCTGCTTGTGCGCGACCTGCCAGGTCTTGCCGGCGTAGCCGACCGTCACCTTTGCCTTGTAGAGCGCCGGGCGCTCGGGTGACCACAGCATCGGGCCGGGCACGCTCAGGGAGAGGTCCCTCAGCCTGCGCGGCCCCCGGCGCGAGCCGCGCAGGCTGAAGCGCTTCGTGGTCACCTTCCCGGTCGGAGAGCGCAAGCTCAGCCGCAGCACCGGCTGGAGGGCAGGCGCCGGGCGCCCCTTACGCCCCCTGCGCGGCTTGCGGGGCGTGCGGTCGGGCGGCAGCTTCGAGAGCATGCCGTCGAGCAGCACACGCGCCTTGCAGGCCCGCCCCGGCCGTCTGCAACTCACGTCGGAGAGCAGCCCCAAATTGGTGACGGCGACCCGTCCGCGGGGCACCAGCGTCACCGGCCGGACGATTCCGCCCCAGTTCCACCAGCCCTCGGGGACACGTGGGTCCTTGCGCGAATCGACCTGAACCTCGAGCGTGTTGCTCCGCCCGGCGCGCAGTCCCGTCGCCGGCACCTCGAACGGGGTGTAGGGGTCGATCGAGAGGCCCACCCGCCGGCCGTTCAGGAAGACGGTGGTGCGCCGCCGCGACTGCTCAAACCGAAACGCCCACGCAAAGCCCTTGGCCACCGGGCCGCGAAAGCGCAACCTGTACTGCTTCACGGTTCCCCCGAAAAGCTCCGGGCGCGCATCCGGATCGAAGACGGAGGGCACCCGCACGGCCCGCCACCCACTCTCCACCTGGCTTGCCCGCAGCACCAGCGGCCGTGGGCCAGGCGTGGCCTCCGGACCCTCCTGGGGGGGCGCGGGCTGGGGTGCGGCGGGGGGCGCGGCGAGGTCGCGTACCTCCCACACGCCATCCAGCGACACAGACCGCGGCGGCCCTGCGGCGAGTGCGCCGGCGGGCATGCCAAGGCACGCCACGGAGGCGCACAGCACCAAAGAAGTCTTCAAGTCAAGCGCCAACACGACCCCCCATAACCCGGCTGGACCCTCAAGGTAGTGGTAACAACGCATCGCGCCGCCCGGCGGCTCACAACCTGGCGCCCTTATCATCGGCCGACTTGACCACGGGAAAGCTCTCATCCGTCCTGCGGGGCCGTGACCGCGCCATGATCGGCGCGGTTATCCTCGCCAACGTGGTCGTCGTCCTGGGCGTCGTGCTGCTCGCCAAGTCGGATGACGGGGAGGGCGGGCCACCCGACTCCACCGGTCCGAAGCTCCCGCGCGCGGGGCTGGCCGTGGAGAATCGTGCGATCGGGGCTCGCATCCGCAAGCCGAAAGGCTGGATGCACACGCAAGCCGACCGCTCGTTGATCCTCCGCAGCCCCGATTCCACCACCATCCTCTCGGTCTCGTTGCCGCCCGGCGCGACCAACAGCGCCGGCGTTTTGCGCTCGGCCCAGGCCACGATCCGGCGCGAGTACCGCCGGGTGAAGGTGGCACTCCAGCCCGGCCGGGTGGCCGACCTGCCGACCGTCAGCGTCGTGGTTTCGGCCGTAAACCGGAAAGGGACGCCGCTGAACATCTTCGTATCGGCTGCCCAGGGCCGTGACAGGGCATGGCTCGTGCAGGTCTTCTCGGCCCCGGGAGCGCGGGGGAAGCGCCTGCCGGAGGCTCAGCGGGCGATCGGCACGCTGCGGCTGTCCGGTTGAGGCCGGCGCGCGGCCGAACAAATCTCTATTCTGTGTTTCCGACCCTCCGTTCGCGGGGATAGGGTCGGAGAAGTGGGGGAACCGCCCGAACGTTTTCCTCGGGCGGGATGTTCGATTTGCGGGGTTCACGGGGATCTCGCTCCAACGGGACAGGGGTGTCTTTCATGCGCAGAATCACAGTCGGGGCCGTACTGGTTGGATCGTTCGCGGCGCTGCTGGCGCTGCCACTCGTATCGACCGGCCAGACGCTGGGCGACAAGCTGCGCGCGGGGGTGGACAGGACGCTCACCAACGTGGACACCGTGGCACAGCGGCGGAGGGAGGCCGAGCGCCTATGCCGCGAGCGCGGGGCCGCAAGGCGCCGCGCCGCCACGCCGCGGGCGCCGAGCCCGGGCCCGAGCGGCACGGAGTACACCCCGCCGCTGCACGGGACCAATCCTCACGGACAGGGAACCGTCGCCGTGCAGGACCTTCCCCCCTCGATCCCCCGGCCACTGCCCGCGGACACCA
>JBPCJI010000123.1:0-7570 GCA_051005475.1 Thermoleophilaceae bacterium | reverse complement strand
GAAGAGGGGGTCGCCGGTGACCTGCCAGCCATGGAGGTAGGCCCGCGCCAGCAGCGCGTTGTCGTAGAGCATCTTCTCGAAGTGGGGGATGAGCCAGCGCTCGTCGACGGTGTAGCGGGCGAAGCCGCCGCCGAGCAGGTCATACAGGCCGCCGGCGGCCATGGCGCGGAGCGTGTGGGACGTCGTCTCGGTCTCACCGCGAGCCAGCAGGAACTCGATCGCCGAGGCCGGCGGGAACTTCGGCGGGCCGCCGCCGTAGCCGCCGAAGCGGCTGTCATGGCTCGCCACCAGCGTCGCCGTGGCCTCGGCAAGGAGCCGGGCCTCCAGCGGCTGCTCCGAGGGCTCCAGCGCCGCGCCGCCCGCCAGGCGCTTTGTGATGCGATCGCCGGTCGCGCGGATCTCGTCGGCGCGCTGTGCCCAGGCATCGGCCACGGCAACCAGCACCTGCCTCCAGCTCGGCATCCCCTGTCGCTCCACGGGCGGGAAGTAGGTGCCGGCGTAGAACGGAACGTGTTCGGGGGTGAGGAAGACGTTGAGCGGCCATCCGCCGTGCCCGGTCATCGCCTGGCACGCCTCCATGTAGATGGCGTCGAGGTCGGGCCGCTCCTCCCGGTCGAGCTTGATGCAGACGAAGTTGTCGTTCATGTACCCGGCAATGTCCTCGTCCTCGAAGGACTCGTGCTCCATCACGTGGCACCAGTGGCAGGCGGAGTACCCGATCGAGAGCAGGATCGGCCGGTCATCCTCACGCGCGAGGGAAAGCGCCTGCTCGTCCCAGGGCTGCCAGTCCACCGGGTTGTCCTTGTGCTGCAGGAGGTAGGGCGAGGTCTCGTGGGCGAGGCGGTTGGGCATCCGGATCCAGGCTACCGGGGGGAATCACGCGCGCGGGGCTCGAAGCTCCGCGCGCCTGATCTTGCCGCTCGCCGTCTTCGGTAGCGCGTCTGCGAACTCCACGATCCGCGGGTACTTGTACGGGGCGCTCGTGGCCTTGGTGTGGTCCTGCAGCTCGCGGGCGAGGGCGTCGCCCGGGAGGTGCCCCTCCCTCAGCACCACGACCGCGCGCACGACCTGGCCGCGCTCCTCGTCGGGGGCGCCGACCGCCGCCGCCTCGGCCACGGCGGGGTGCGAGAGCATGGCCGACTCCACCTCGAACGGGCCGATCTGGTACCTGGCAGAGATGATCAGGTCGTCGTTACGCCCCTCGAACCACAGATAGCCGTCCCCGTCCTCGCGCACGCGGTCGCCGGTGTGCCAGGGGCCTTCAGGGCCGTCGAGGAAGAAGGTGGGGATCGTGGCGGGGTCCGCGCAGAGCTCGCCGCCCTCGACCCATAGCCGGAAGCCGGGAAGCGGCCGGCCCATCGAGCCGGGCCTGACGGGCTCGTCCAGGGGCATGCCCGTGATCGCGCCCGTCTCCGTCTGGCCGTAGCCGTCGCGCACGCTCACGCCCACGACATCGCGCCACTCATGAACCACCTCGGGGTTGAGCGGCTCCCCCGCCGCCACCGCGTGACGCAGCGCGGGCAGTGGGCGCAGCTCGGTCCGCTTTGCGATTGCTCGGTACTCGGTCGGCGCCATGCAGAGAACGTCGACGCCCTCGCGCTCGACGAGCTCCAGGCGCTCCGCGGGGTCGAAGCGCGCGTCATGCAGGAGGGCGGCGGCGCCACACAGCCACGGGGCCACGAAGACGTTTCGCGCGGACTTCGACCAGCCGCTGGCCGCGGTGCACCAGGCCAGCTCGCCGGGACGGGCGCCGAACCAGTGCTCGGCCTGGACCCGCTGACCGGCGAGATAGCGCTGCCCGTGGAGGATCGGCTTGGGTGTGCCCGAGGTGCCGGAGGTGAAGACGACCAGGGCCGGGCTGTCGGGGGCCAGCTCCACAGCCGGGACCTGCCGGGCCTCGAACAAGCGCTCGTCGGGCATGCAGAGGAGGGGACCGTCGAATCCCGCGGCGCGCACGTTGTCGGCGTTGCGATCATCCGCCACGACGAGGCGCGGCTCCACGGCGTCCATCCGCGCCCGCAGTTCGCCCGCGTGAAGCTGCTCGGTGCACGGCAGCGCGACTGCCCCGATGCGAAAGCAGGCCAGCATCGCCGCGACCCACTCGGGCCGGTTGCCGATCACCGTCATGACCACGTCTCCCCGCCCGGTCCCCGCCTGCTCGAGGGTGCCGGCCAGCCGGGCGGCCCGCTCCGAGAGCTCGCCGAAGGTCAGCTCTGTGCGGCTGCCGTCGTGGGCGAGGGCCACGAGCGCTGTCCGGGAGCGTTCGGCGGCATCCACCACGTCGCGCGTGAAGTTCACCGGCGGGCGAAGATGGATCGGGGTTCTTGCTTCACCAGGCCAGATACTGGCGCACCGACCGCGTGGCGCCCCGACCGCGTGGCGCCCCGACTGCAGCGGGCCCCCCAGATGGTGCTCTATCGCACAGACGGGGCGGTGTTTCGTCCGATAGGGCCCGCACTTCGTGCGGATACGCACTTATATGGCGCCGACTTCGTTGCAACGGTTACGCGATAGAGGATTTTATGTAGATCTCGTGAATTCCGCCCGAGAAATGTGTTAGCTTCGGGGCACGCCGAATCCGCGTTCTACGCGGAGCGGGGGAACCAAGTGTGGCGAAAGCCACTGGGGCAAACCTTCTTCGGAAGGCGCGCAAGCTCTTTCAGCGCGAGCCCGACAGCTAACCCCGCAGGCGGACGAAAGAGATGCCAAACCGTCCTAGACACTCCTACCTGTGCGCCCTCGCTGCGTGCTTCGTCCTCGCCATCGGTCTGCCCGATGCAGCGTCGGCCCAAACGTCCTCCACGGGCGGGTCTGTGTACGTGCCACCACCCCCGCCGGCCAAGCGCGCCAAGATCGTGAACGGCGTCGCAATCCCGCCGGTGGGTGCCCCGAGCCGGGTCAAGAACGCGATCGAGGCGGCCAACCTGATAATCCGCAAGCCGTACGTCTACGGTGGCGGCCACGGGCCCTACAACGCCCGCCAGGCGCAGTCCGCCAGCCTCGACCGCGGCTACGACTGCTCCGGCACGATCAGCTTCGCGCTCTTCGGCGGCCGCTTCCTCCGCAGCCCGCTCGACTCCGGCAGCTTCATGAGCTGGGCCGCTCCCGGCAAGGGCCGCTGGATCACCGTCTACACGAACCCCGGTCACGCCTACGTGGTGATCGCGGGCCTGCGGCTCGACACCAGCGGAGGCGACCGCCTGGCCCCCGAGGAGCGCCGCTCCGGCCGTGGGCCCCGCTGGCGCAAGTACAACCGGTCGCCCAACGGGTTTACCGCCCGCCACCCGCAGGGCTACTGACCAGAACGCGTGGGCTACTGACCAGGACGCGTGATGGCGTCGCCTGGTCGCGTCCTCGGCCCGCGGCTTGCCGGTGCAAGCCTTCGGGACCTGCGTCCTTGCCGTGCTCGCCCGCACGGGCCCCGGACGGCAGCCCGGGGAAGAAGTTCTCGGCGGTGGGAGACTCGCCGCGCCCACTATCCTCCGTCGGCGACCCCCCTCCGACCTTGGAGCCTCTTTGATGGCTGTCGCCAGCCCCCTCGAGAAGACCGACGAGCAGAAGGCGATCACCGACATGGTGCGCCAGTTCGCCGACGAGCAGATCCTGCCGAACGCCGAGCACTACGACCACGAGGACGAGTTCCCCGAGCCGATCGTTGAGCAGATGCGGGAGCTCGGACTCTTCGGGGTGACCATCCCCGAGGAGTACGGCGGGATGGGCCTCGACCTGACCACCTACGCGATGATCGTGGAGGAGCTCTCGCGTGGCTGGATCTCCATTTCGGGCATCGTGAACACCCACTTCATCGGCTCCTATCTGCTGATGAAGTTCGGCTCGGAGGAGCAGCGGCAGAGGTACCTGCCGACCATGGCGACAGGTGAGTTGCGCGCCGCCTTCTCGCTCTCCGAGCCCGAGCTGGGATCCGACGTCCAGGCGATCAAGACCTCGGCCAAGAAGACCGAGGAGGGCGACTACGAGATCAACGGGCAGAAGATGTGGGTCACCAACGGGCTGATGTCGGGGATCGTCTTCGTGCTGGTCAAGACCGATCCCGAAGCGGATCCCCGTCACCGAGGCATGACCTGCTTCATTGCCGAGAAGGACCCTGGGGTCGCCGAGAACACGGGCGAGCACGCCGGATTCACGGTGCCCCCGCCGCTCAAGAAGATGGGATACAAGGGCGTCGAGTCCACCGAGCTGGTGTTCGACGGCTACCGCTGCCCCGCCGAAAACGTCCTCGGCGGGGAGGAGGCCGGGTTGAACAAGGGCTTCGGGCAGATGATGGACGCGCTCGAGGTCGGCCGCGTGAACGTGGCCGCGCGCGGCGTGGGCATCGCCCAGCGCGCGCTCGAGCTCGGGCTGCGTTACTCGCAGGAGCGCAAGGCCTTCGGGAAGCCGATCGCCCAGCACCAGGCGATCCAGTTCAAGCTCGCCGACATGGCCACCCAGGTGGATGCTGCGCGCCTGCTCACGCTCCGCGCGGCGCGGCTCAAGGACGCGGGCGAGCGCTCGGACCTCGAGGCCGGCATGGCCAAGCTGTTCGCCTCGGAGGCCGGCCGGACCTGCGTCGAGGAGTCCTTCCGCATCCACGGCGGCTACGGCTATTCCAAGGAGTACGAGATCGAGCGGCTCTACCGCGACGCCCCGTTGCTGCTGATCGGCGAGGGGACATCCGAGATCCAGCGCATGGTGATCGGCAAGAAGCTGCTGGAGCGCCACAAGCTCTAGCGCGGGAGCACCCCAGCCCGATCGCCGCGGGAGCACCCCAGCCCGATCGTCGCGGGAGGAGCGCAGCCCGATCGCCGATCGGGCGAGCACCGCACCGACCACCTCCTCGGGCGAGCACCGCACCAACCTTCTCCTCGGGCGAGCACCGCACCGATGCCATCCCCCGGAGGCGGACGTCTGGCATCATCGTCGGCGATGTCCGCCGCAGACACCAAGGCCCTGATCGCCGTCGCCGTCGCTCGCCTCACCGAGGAGATGCCGGCGCTGGGGCAGCTCAAGCTGATCGTGCGCCTCCAGCTCCAGGCGAAGGGGGGCGACGCCCCAATCTGGCGAGTGGAGGTCCCGGGGCCCAAGATCGACCGCGACCCTGCCGGGGACGCCCGCCTGGACGTGACCGTCCAGCGCCAGCAGTTCAACGACCTGGCTAAGGAAGGCCAGCTGCGCGACTGGTCGCGCGCCTACGAGCGGGGCAACGTGAAGGTCACCGGTGACAGCGCGGTGATCAAGCTGCTCGGAAGCGTGATCGGGCGTCAGCTGAGTCGCGCGCGCCCATAGGCCGCGTGCGCTGTCTGACGAGACCGCGCGCTGCCTGAGGCCGCACGCCATCCCTGCCGCCTGACGGGCCGGGCCGGGCCGCCGGGCGGCAGCCCTCCCGTCTCAGCGCTCGAGCGCGGCCCCGTCGTCGTACAGCTTGACCACGCGGATACCGCCGGGTGGGGCGGCCTCAACGCATAGACCGCAGAGAATGCACTCGTCGAGGTTCTTCTCCACCACCTCGACGCCCGAGCCCCCAGTCGCGGCGAAGATGTCCACCGGGCAGGCATCCTGGAGCTTTTCCGCCAGCTCCGCGTCGTCCCGTACCTCGTCGGAGAGCTCGACGTCGATGAAGATGCCCGCCATCAGGCCGCGCCCTCGCCCGAGAGCTTGCCCTTGACCGCGTCCGGGATCTCGTCGATCCGCTCGACGACGGGGATGCCGGCGGCCTCGAGGCGGACGATCTTCTCCGCGGCAGTGTCCTCCTTGCCCTCGACGATCGTGCCGGCGTGCCCGAAGCTCATGCCCTTCATCTCCTCGTCGTCCATGAAGCGGCCGGCCATGAAGGCCACGATCGGCAGCCGCGAGTCGTTCTCGACCATCCACTCCGCGAGCTGGGCCTCCATGCGGCCGCCCGGCTCGGTGTAGATCACGATCGCCTCGGTCTGCTCGTCGGCCTCGAAGAGCGGCATCAGCTCGGCGTAGGTGGAGCCGATGATCGCGTCGCCGCCGATCGAGACGGCGGTCGAGACGCCGAGGCCCGCCGCGGTGAGGGTGGAGGAGATCTCGGTGGTCATCCCGCCCGAGCGGGACATCACGCCGATCGATCCCGGCTGGTAGGCCTGCTCGGTGTTGCGCGCCGGGCCTCCGATGCCGCCCATCTTGGTCACGCCGGGCACGACGAGGCCCAGGCAGTTGGGCCCGATGATGCGCGCGCCCCGGAGGTTCGCCAGCTCCACCATCTGCGCCACGTCCCGGCGCGGGACCCGCTCGGTCACGACCACGATCAGCTTGATGCCGTTCTCGATCGCCTCGAGCACCGCATCCTTGGTGAACACCGGGGGGACGGTGACCACCGATCCATCCGGCACCCGTCCGCCGTTGTGCTCGACCACCTGCTCGACGGTGTCGAATACCGGTACGCCGTGCACGTTGCGGCCCTTGCGGCCCGGCGTCACGCCGCCTACTATCGTCGAACCGTAGTCCAGGCACTCGCGCGTGAGGTTCACCGCCTCCCGGCCGGTGATGCCCTGCACGATGAGGGTGGTGTTTTCGTCGATCAGGATGCTCATGCGTCCTCGACCTCGTCGTCCGGGGTGCTCGCAACCGCCCTGCGGGCCGCCTCGTGCATGGAGACGGACCGGTCGCAGTACTCGATGCCGTACCGCCTGAGGATCTTGAATCCCTCCTCCTCCCAGGCGCCCGGGATGCGGAAGATGGCGATGGTCTCGCTCGGGTCCTTGCCCAGGTCGAGGCACGCCTTGATCACGCCGCGAGCCACGATGTCCACGCGTGTGTTCGAGACGATCGACATCATCACCGCGAGCTTCTCGACGCCGTCCTTCTCGAGCACGGCCCTCGCGAGACCGCAGGCCTTCGCAACCGACGGGTTGCCGCCGATCTCCGAGTAGTTGGCGGGCTTACCGCCCTGTGACCGGACGGCGTCCGTAAGGGTCAGCGACCCGCCCCCGGCTCCGATCACGAGGCCCAGGTTGCCGTGGAAGCCCACGTCCTTTCCCTGGATCACGCCGCGGTGGTCGGCGGCATCGGCCTCCACGACAGCCGCTTCGAAGGGGGAGGGCTCGTGGATCTCGCGGACCTCCTCGTCGGTGATGCCGAGGCCCGCGAGCACCACCTTCTGTCGTGGACGGGCCTCGTCCTCCATCTCCATGTGGGCGTCGAGCGCGACGAAGGAGCCGTCCTCGAGCTCGGCGAGGGGGTTGATCTCGGCCAGCGTCATGTCGCGATCCTGAAACAGGCACGCGAGACGCGCGAGGATCGGGGTGAGGCGGGTGAGCGCCTTGCCGGTAACCCCGGCGGCTGCGATCACCTGCTTTGCCTGGAAGTCCGAGAAGGGGAGGAGGTTGGAGAAGTGGCCGCGGCCCACGTGGTCGGGATGCTTCTCCGCCACCTCCTCGATGTCGATCCCGCCCATGTCGCTGAAGAGCAGCAGCGGCTTCTTGGCCGTGCCATCCCACACCACGCTTGCGTAGTACTCCTGCTTGACCTCGGCCTTCGGGTCCACGAGCACGCCGCGCGGCAGATTGCCGCCGATCTCGAGCTTCAGGATCGCCTCCGCGTGGGCGGC
>JBPCJI010000122.1:0-6236 GCA_051005475.1 Thermoleophilaceae bacterium | reverse complement strand
GCCCCCACCCGCGGTCGTGCCCCCACTCGAGGTCGGCCGCCCGACAGGGAAGCTGCTCATCAGGGAGGGGCAGGAGGGCAGGCTGCTCCTGGGCGGCACCTGGTACTTCCGCCTCGACGACCTGCGTGAGGGGCTCGCCCGGAGGTTTCAGAGCCAGCGTTCGCTACAGGGGTGGTCCAAGGTGGGCGTCCCCCACAACTGGAACGCCCGGGACCTCACGTTCAACCAGTCCTCGGTGGGCTGGTACCGCAAGGAGTTCACCGTGCCGAAGATGCCCAGGGGCACGCCGTGGGTTGTCCGCTTCGAGGGCGCCAACCACTTCGCCACCGTCTTCCTGAACGGCCGCAAGATCGCCGAGCACGCGGGGGGCTACCTTCCCTTCGAGGCCCAGCTCAGGGGTCTCAAGCGAGGGCGCAACCGACTGGTGGTGCGCACCTCCACCCTGCGCAGCCGCACCGACCTCACCCACGCCCGCCCGGCCAGGTACAACGGGTTCGGCACCGGGGGCTGGTGGAACTTCGGCGGCCTGCTGCGCGAGGTGTACGTACGCCCGGTGCGGGGCCTCGACGTGGAGCGCCTGACCGCCGTGCCGATTCAGAGGTGCACACGCTGTGCCGCCCGCGTGGACGTGCGCGTGCAGTTGCGCAACGCCACCCGTCGCAAGGCCCGGGTGCAGCTCACGCTGAGGGTCGGAAAGGAGCGCACGATCAGCTTTGCGCGGTTCGTGGATGCGGACTCTCGGCGCGAGCTAAGCCTGCCATTCACCATCCGAAGGCCACGGCTCTGGCGCCCGGGCAGGGGCGGGATGTACGGCCTCACCCTCTCCGCCAGGGCTCCGGGCGGCCTGCGGGCCGGCTTCCGGAGCGCCTTCGGCGTGCGCCGGATCGTGAAGCTCGCAAACGGCTCGGTGCGCCTCAACGGCCGCACGCTTCAGCTGCGCGGGGCCAGCTTCCACGAGGACCACCCCTTGGTGGGCGCGGCGTGGGGGCCCGCGCACCGCCGTGAGGCGCTCGCCGCGATCGCCGAGATCGGCGCCTCGGTGGTGCGCGTGCACTACCCGATGCACCCGGCGATGCTCGAGGCCCTCGACCGCCGCGGGATCCTCGTCTGGAGCCAGGCGCCCGTCTACCAGATCCAGAACGACCGCTGGGAGCTCCCCTCCTTGCGCGCGCGGGCGGTGGGCGTGAACCGGGAGGTGGTGCTGCGCGACCGCAACCACCCCTCGATCTTCGCCTGGTCGATGGCAAACGAGCTGCAGGAGCCGCCGATCAGCCCCGGGCAGGCGCAGTTCATCACCGACGCCGCGCGCGAGATCCGTAAGCTCGACCGCACCCGCCTGGTCGCCATCGACCGCGTGGACCGCCTCAATCAGGAGGAAGGCAACCCGGCGCTACGCTCGGTCGACGCCCTCGGCATCAACGAGTACTACGGCTGGTACCGCGGGACTCTCCCACCGGCGAACGAGGCAATCACCCAGGATCTCGGCCCGCGCCTCGACGAAGTGCACCGCATCTACCCGGACAAGGCGCTCTTCGTGACGGAGTTCGGGGCCGAGTCCACCCGCGAGGGCCCCGAGGAGGAGAAGGGCACGTTCGCCTTCCAGTCCCGCTACGTGCGCGAGCACCTCGAGATCCAGGCCTCCAAGCCTTTCGTGAGCGGCTCGCTTGTCTGGGCGCTGCGCGACTTCCGCGTGCACCCCACCTGGGGCGGCGGCAACCCGTTACCCGTGCCGCCCTACAACCACAAGGGCCTGATCGAGGAGAGCGGTGCCCGCAAGCCCGCCTTCTTCGAGGCCCAGCGGATCATGCGCGCCACGCCCCCCCTGCGTTAGCCCACTACTCTGCCCCGTCGATGGGGACGCGCGCACTCACCGTGGCCACCGTATGCGCGCTCGCCACGGCCGCCTCCGGCTGCGGCTCCGGCGATACCAAGCCGACCGCGGCCGGGCCGCCGGTGGACCAGAACGACAAGCGTGCCGTGGCCCTCGAGTGCCTGCGCGACAAGGAGGGGCTGAACGCCCGCGCGGTGGATGAGAAATCGATCGAGATCGACGGTCTCGGCGGACCTCGGATCACGTTCTTCCAGTCGTCGCTGGAGGCCGAGGCGCGCCAATTCGAGGGCAAGGCCGAGGGCGCCCAGCAGATCGGCGCGGCGCTCCTTTTCGTGCGCGAGATGAGTGAGCCACAGCTCGACAAGATCGAGGCCTGCCTGAGCGAGCAGTAGCCGGATGGGTCGCACCGTGCTGCTAGCGTCGCGCGGCGATGCGCGCCCTCCTCGCAGGCTGCCTCGCCCTCGCCGCGATATCTCTTCTGCTCCCCTCGGAGCCGAGTTATGACCCGTGGGCGTGGATCGTCTGGGGCCGCGAGATCGCTTTCCTCGAGCTCGACACGCAGGGGGGGCCGTCGTGGAAACCGGGCGCGGTGATCTTCACGCTTGTGTTCGCCCCGTTCGGCGAGTTGAGCGACTCGATCCCCCCGGCCCTGTGGCTGATCGTGGCGCGCGCCGGGGCGCTGCTGGCGCTGGCGATGGCCTTCCGCCTGGCGCAGCGGCTGGCGGGCCCGGGGCGGGTCACCGGGATCGGAGCCGGGGTGGTTGCCACAGCGGCGCTGCTGCTCACCCCCGACTGGGTCCGCTACATGGCCCACGGAAACGAGGTCCCGCTCGCGGTGGGGCTGATGCTCTGGGCGGTGGAGCGCCACCTCGACGGGGAGCATCGGCACACCGCGGTGCTGTGCTTCGCGGCCTCCCTGCTGCGCCCGGAGGTCTTCGCGTTCCTGCTCCCGTATTCCGTCTGGCTCTTCCGGGCCGAGCCGGGCGCGCGGCGGCTCCTGGGTGCGCTTGCGCTCGCGCTGCCCGTGCTGTGGCTCGTGCCCGAGTGGATCGGCTCCGGCGACCCCTTCGACGCCGGAGCGCAGGCGCTCACCGAGCCGTCGTGGAGCCTGTCGCGCCGCGATCAACCCTGGCTCGAGGCCCTGGGGCGCGCGCACGAGATAGTGGGACTCCCACTCGAGCTGGGCGCGCTGGCCGCGGTGGCGTTCGCGGTCCGCCGCCGAGAGCGCGCCACGCCGGCGCTGGCGGCGATGGCGGTCCTGTGGGTGGCGCTGATCATGGTGATGACCGAGAACGGGTTCTCGGGCAACGCCCGCTACTTCCTGCCCGCGGTGGTGATCGTCTGCGTGCTCGCCGGGGTGGGCGCAGCCCGCCTCGCCGGCGTGGTGCGCCATCCGGCCGCTGTGGCCGGGGTCGCCGGGCTCCTCACGGCCGCGTCCATCCCCTTCCTCTCCGACCGGTTGGACAACCTGGACCGCCAGTGGGCCAAGGTGGAGCGCCTGACCCGGCTGCACGCGGACCTCGGGGACGCCGTGCGTGCGGCAGGCGGCCCGGCCAAGGTCCCCGCGCTGGGCCCGCCGAGCGTGAACAGGGACTTCCAGACCCGCCTGGCGTGGGAGGCAGAGATCCCGATGGAGGACGTGGAGCTCTCACAGGGCAACGCGCTCGTCTTCAAGGCGACGGGGCGCCAGTCCGGCGCGCGAGCGCGGCGCTCGCCGGGCGCCCGGCGTCTGGGCCGCGTGGGGGCCTGGGAGATCCTCGGCCCTCCCGGGGAGCGCTTCGCCGCGCGCTCCTCGCCCCGCTGAGCGCCTCCGGATGCTCTGCTAGCCTCCTGCCGTTCCGCACCTCCCCGCGTTTCACCGGGCTGGGAGAGGTCGCGGCGCGCAGGCAGCCGCCCTCCCCTCCCGGCGGCTCCCCTCACCCCATGAAGCTCATCATCCAGATCCCGTGCAAAGACGAGGCGCTCCAGCTGCCGACCACGCTGGCCGACCTGCCGCGCGAGATCGAGGGCATGGACGAGGTGGAGTGGCTGGTGATCGACGACGGCTCGACCGACGCCACGATCGAAGTGGCCCGCGCGCACGGGGTCGACCACGTGGTGCGCCTCACCAACAACAAGGGCCTGGCCGCGGCGTTCCAGGCCGGGTTGGACGCCTGTCTCAAGCTCGGCGCGGACGTGATCGTGAACACCGACGCCGACAATCAGTACTTCGGCGGTGACATCCCGAAGCTCGTCGAGCCGATCCTGCGCGGCCACGCCGACATGGTGGTGGGCGATCGCGAGACCGACCAGATCGACCACTTCTCGCCGCTGAAGAAGCGGCTGCAGCGCCTGGGCAGCGCGGTGGTGCGCCGCGCCTCGGACACCAACGTGCCCGACACCACCTCCGGCTTCCGCGCCTACAACCGCGAGGCCGCCCTTCAGATGGAGGTGGTCTCCAAGTTCACCTACACCCTCGAGACGATCATCCAGGCCGGGAAGATGCTGGTGGCCGTCGACCACGTGCCCATCCGGACCAACGAGCAGACGCGCGAGTCGCGCCTCTTTCCCTCCATGTGGGCCTACGTCCGCCGCAACGCCGTGGCGATCTTCCGCGTCTACGCGCTCTATGAGCCTCTGCGCGTGTTCATGATCGCCGCCGGTGCCGTGGCGCTGCCCGCGACCGTGATCTGGGCGCGCTTTCTCTACTTCTTCTTCTCGGGCGAGGGCCAGGGCCACATCCAGTCGCTCATCCTGGGCTCCACGCTGATCGTGATCGCGGTGCAGCTGGTGGCACTCGGCGTCGTGGCCGACATCCTCGCCGCCAACCGCACCCTCCAACAGCGCACGCTGGAGCGCGTGCGCCGCGTCGAGCTGACCCTCGGCGTCGAGCCCTCGCACTACGAGCCCGCAGCCGCGCCAACCGGCCAGGCCCCCACCACGGGAGCCGACGCCGGTCCTGCCACGGGCAAGAGCGAGCGTCCGCGGGTGCGCGCGTGAGCGGCGTGGCCACGCCCGGCTCCACGCAGGCGGACGCGGTCCCTACCGGCAACACCTTCGACAAGTACGGCTCCACCAATCCGGTGGTGCGACGGCTGATGGCGAGCTTTCACGGTGCGCTGGACGAGCTCTGGGAGCACGCCCGGCCCCGCTCGGTCCTCGACGTGGGCTGCGGAGAGGGCGTCCTCACCGATCAGTGGGCAGATCAGCTCGGCGATGGTCGCGTGGTGGGCATCGACCTCGATGACCAGAAGCTGCGCGCCGAGTGGGCGACGAGGCAGCGACCGAACCTCGAGTTCCGCTGCGAGGAGGCCACCTCGCTCTCCTTCGCCGACGGGGAGTTCGACCTGGCCGCCGCGATCGAGGTGCTCGAGCACGTGCCCGACGCCGAGGCCACCGTGGCCGAGATGGCCCGGGTGGCCGAGCGGCATCTGCTGGTCTCGGTGCCGCGCGAGCCGATGTGGCGCGGGCTGAACATGGCCCGAGGCGCGTACTGGCGCTCGCTGGGCAACACCCCCGGCCACGTGAACCACTGGTCCAAGCGCTCGTTCGTGTCGATGCTCTCTCGCCACGGCACCGTCGAGGAGGCGCGCTCGCCGTTTCCCTGGACGATGCTGCTCGTCCGGCTATAGGCGTGACCGGGCCTCAGGCGGACGGCTACGGCCGCGGCGCCGCGATCCTCTCGGTCGGGATCGGCGTGACCGGGCTGATCACCTACGCCTACTTCTCCCTGGCCAGCCACACGCTCTCCGAGGAGGACTACGGCGGCATCACGCTGCTGTGGTCGGCGGTCTTCATCACGGTGTCGGTGCTCTACCGCCCCGTGGAGCAGCTTCTCTCGCGCACGATCGCCGACCGCGACGCCCGCGGCTACAAGGGCCGCGACCACCTGCGGGTGGCGGGGACGATCCAGCTGGCGCTCGGGGCGGTGTTCGCGGTGGCGGCCCTCGCGTTGCGCGGGCCGATCGAGGACGAGCCCTTCGGGGGCTCGTCCACGCTCTACTGGGTGCTCATCGTGGCCGTGCTGGCCTACGCGGTGAGCTACTTCGCGCGTGGATTCCTGGCCGGCTCGCACCGCTTCGGCCTCTACGGAGGACTTGTGCTGATGGAGGCCTCCTCCCGCGTGCTCTTCGCGCTGGCGGTGGCCGTGGGGATCGCCTCGGGGCAGTCGGTGGTGGCGCTGGGCATGGTGGCGGCGCCGATCGTGTCGCTCGCGGTGGTGCCGTTCGCCCTCGGGCGGGTCGCCCCCGCCGGGCGCCCGCCCGAGGTGGAGGCGGCAAACGCCCGCGCACTCGACGAGGCCTCCGCCGGGGAGCCCGCCGGGGAGCCCGAGTTCACGCTGTCGCACGGCAGCGGCTTCGCCGTCGCCGTGCTCCTCATCATGCTCGCCGAGCAGACGTTCCTGAACGCCGGCCCGCTCCTGGTC
>JBPCJI010000121.1:0-3727 GCA_051005475.1 Thermoleophilaceae bacterium | reverse complement strand
CGCCCCACACGCCCAGCAGAACGGCGGCGCGATCAAGGTCAGGGCCCGGCTGAGGAGTGGCACCGCTGCAGCCTTGCGCGGCGACGGTGCCGGCGGGGGCCCCCGGTGCGACAATCGGGCACGTGTTCGCTGACGGATCCGTAACGCTCCCGATGGCGGCCGACCCGCAGATCCACTGGCTCCCGGACCCGTTCGTCCTCGCGCCGATCCTCCTCCTCGTCCTCATCTACGCGCGTCGCTTCCGCGCGGTGCGCCGCGAGGAGCGCCCGACGGGCCGGCCGTTGCGCGGAGCGGGGGCGCCCCAGGCGATCGCATTCGCCGGCGGCATCCTCGCGTTGCTGCTCGCGCTGGCCTCCCCGCTCGACGGCCTGGGCGAGGACTACCTCTTCTCCGCGCACATGCTCCAACACGTGCTGCTCGGCGACATCGCCCCGGTGCTGCTGCTGCTCTCGCTGTCGCGCGTGCTCCTACGCCCGGCCACCCGGCGCCTGATGAGGATCGAGCGCGCGCTCGGACCGCTCGCGAGCCCGATCACCGGCATCGTGCTCTGGCTCTTCTTGATGTACCTCTGGCACGTGCCCGCCCTCTATGAGGCGGCGATCACGAATCCGGTCGTGCACCTGATCGAGCACGCGTCCTTCTTCACCGCCGGCCTGGCCGTCTGGTGGCCGCTGATCCAGCCTGTGCCGATGCGCCGCGGGCTCAGCGGCCTGTGGACCGTGGCCTACATCGGCTGCGCGAAGTTCGGCCTGGCCGCGCTCGGCCTCTACCTCACATGGTCGGGCACCCTCCTCTACGACTACTACGCGCAGCTGCCGCGGATCTGGGGCCTCGACCCGGTCGAGGACCAGAACGCGGGCGGGGCGATCATGATGGTCGAGCAGTCGCTCACGTTCGTGATCGCGCTGGTGGTGCTCTTCGCCGCGCTCCTCACACAGTCGGAGGTAGACGAGCGCCGGCGTGAGCGGCTGGAGGACGCGGCGGCGGCGCACAGCGGGAATTGACACCCGAGCACCGGACATCGCCCCCGTCGGGGCTGCTACCGGCGGGCGAAGAGCGGGGAGAGATCGAGCGCAAAGCCGGGCAGCAGCGGCGAGGTAAGCCGCTCTCCTGACCCCACGACCAGCTCGATGTCGAAGACGGCCACGCCGGCGGCCGAGCGGCGGTGTGCCGTGACGACCTCTGCCTGCGTGTCCACCAGCCAGAGCTCCGGGAGACCGCCTCTCTCATAGGTGTCCCGCTTGCGCCCGACGTCGAAGCGCCACGTCCCGGGGGAGCGGATCTCGACGGCGAGGTCGGGGATCTCCTGCTGCTCTGCCTCCCAGTCCGACGGCAGGCGCTCGGCCCGGAACCAGACGACATCCGGGCCATATACGTCGTGCTCGGACATGACGACGTCGATGGGCATCGAAGCCCTGCCCCGTCCCGGCGCCTGCTCGGTCCAGGCGTTGAGTGCGCTTGCGATGCGCAGCTGCACCACGCCGTGCAGGAAGCGCGGCTCATTCACGACCATCACCCCGTCGATCAGCTGGGTCCGATCGCCCGCGCGGCTGCTCGAGAAGTACTGCTCGGCCGTGATGTGGTCGGTCGCCGCGCCCATGACGCACACGAACTGTAGTCCCGTGACCGCCGCGGCTCGCCCCCCGTCAGACCTGCCTTCAGAGCGCGTCGAGCGGCCGCAGCCGCTCTACGATCCCGCTGCCGCCGTGGATGGCGCCGATCAGGATCTCGCCGTCCGCCACGTCGGTGGCCGGGAAGACGATCGAGTCGCGCAGGGACACCCCGTCGCCGATCTGGCACCCGTCACCGATGGCAACCGGGCCCATCAGCCGGACGCCGGAGCCGAAGGAGACCCCCGCGCCGACCCAGATCGGGCCGTTCAGCACCTCGACCTCGGCGACGCTCGACCCCTCACCCGCGATCACCCCATCCCCCGCGGGCGCGCCCGTGACCTCGAGGCCAAGCTTTCCCTCGAGCGCGTCCCAGGTGCCCTGACGCAGCTCCTCGAGCGATCCCACGTCGTTCCAGTAGCCGTCGATCTCGTGCACGTGGAAGGGCACGTCGGCCTCCAGCAGCGCCGGGAATACGTCACCGGCCCAGTCGGCGAAGGGCTCCTCGGGGAAGTAGTCGAAGATCTCCGGCGAGAAGCAGTAGATGCCACAGTTGGCGAGATCGGAGAGCGCCTCGGCGGGATCGGGCTTCTCCTGGAAGCCCTGGATGCGGCCGTCGTCGTCGTGGATGACCACGCCGTACTCGCCCGTGTCCGCCACCTTCTTCACGGTGAGCGTGGCGATCCCGCCGCTGTCGCGGTGGCGCTCGACGAGGGCTTTCAGATCGGCGTCGGTGAGCGCGTCGCCCGAGATGACCACCACCGGGTCCTCCCCGAAGAAGTCGGCCACGTTGCGCACGCCGCCCGCGGTGCCGAGCAGCTCGTCCTCGAAGCGGTACTCGAGCCGGTCGCCGAAGTAGTCGCGAATCGTGTCCGGGTAGTGGTGCAGGTTGGCGATCAGGCGGTCGAAGCCCTGGGCTTCCAGCATCCCCACGATGTGGGCCATCACGGGCCTGTCGAGGACCGGGACCATGGGCTTGGGAAGCTCGAAGGTGATCGGCTTCAGCCGAGTCCCGAGTCCTGCTGCGAGAACCATCGCCTTCATGCGGCGGGCACGCTACCGGACACCGTTCAAGCGGTGTCTCCAACCGGCCGATATCACAGCAGTACCCCCCAACTCGAGGAAGGGAATCCGCTGATCGAGGAGCCGGCCATCCGGGCTTCCACCGTGGCCGCACTCGCCGCCGTTCGCCGGCTCTCGTTCGCGGCGTTGGAGGCCGGCACCGACGCGGAGATCCACGGCGAGCTGGCGCGAGAGCTGTTTGCGGCCTGCTCGGTCGAGCAGGTCCATGTGAGCCGCCTTGCCCAGGACGGAACGCTCTGGCGGGGTACTGCGTACAAGCCCGCCACGACGGGTGCGCTGGTCGACCAGGAGTATGTGCACAAGCTCGACGGACCGTCCGCGGTGCGCGAGGTGGCCCGCACGGGCGAGCCATTGAACGTGCCGGATGCGCGCAACTCCACGACGCTGGCGGCCGACCTGGTGGAGCGCTTCAACGTGGCCAGCGCGCTCTTCGTACCGCTGACCTTCGAGGGCGAGGTGCGTACCGTCGTCGTGCTGATAAGCGAGACGCCGCAGCGCTTCTCGGAAGAGGAGGTGCAGCTCGTGAGCACGCTGGCCAACCAGGCATCCGCCGCGCTGGCTGTGCTGGAGATGAAGCGAAGGCTGGGGGCGAGGGCCGACCAGCAGGCGGCGCTGGCACGCGCCGCGGGCGCGCTGAACGCAAGGCTCGATCGAGCTGTCGTGCTTGAGACGCTCTGCCGCGAGGCCGACCTCGCGCTCGGCGGGGACCTCGCGGGCGTGTATCTCGGCGACGCCCGTTCGGGGGGCGTGGGGGTTGCGGCGCACGGCATGCCGAAGGACTCCGACTGGTACGGCTACGTCATCAGGCCCGGCGAGGGGGTCGGCGGCCAGGTCCTGGTGACGGGCGAGGCCGTGATCTCGAACGCCTACCAGACCGATGTGCAAATGCCAGAGAACGAGGTCCTGCGATCGATCGAGACCGCGGTATCGGTCCCGGTCTGTTGGAACGGGGAGCTGAATGGCGCCCCGTCCGTGGTCTTCTACTCGATGCGCCGGATCACCGACGAGGACATCCGCAGCCTGCAGGCGATAGC
>JBPCJI010000120.1:0-5587 GCA_051005475.1 Thermoleophilaceae bacterium | reverse complement strand
GTCCGCCCGGGTCGGCGGCGGCCGTGGGCACAGCGCTCATCAGCAGCGCAGCGGCGGGTATGAGAGGGCGAAGGAGAGCGCGCACGTTCAGGGGTAACAGCGGACTCACGGGAGAGTAGCGGTGGCCCGGGAGCGGCAGCCTCGTACCGGCAAACCGGGCGAAAAGGCGAGCGTGTCTGCTACGGTGACCCCCCGGTGGAGCGTTCTCGGGCGGCCACTTCGCTTCGACGTCCGTCGCCGGCCCGCGGGATCTCCCTCGACCCGCCGGCAGCGTCGTGCGAGCGGCGCCGTGAAGCCGCTCGGCACAATGAACAGACGCTTCGCGCTATTCCAGGTCGTCATCTCCCTGATTGCGCTCGGGGCGGTCGCCTGGTGGGCATCCCACCAGGACGCCCCGGAGATCCCCTCGAGCGGCAGGGCGATCGCGTGGCTGGGGGCTGGTGCCCTGCTCTACACGGTGGCCACCTTGGTGCGCGCCGAGCGCTGGCACAGCATCCTGCACCTGATCGGTGTCAGGGCCCGGCGCAGTGACTGCTACAGCCTCACCACCGTGGGCTACATGGGCAACAACGTGCTGCCCGCGCGAGCGGGGGAGATGCTCCGCGTGGTGCTGCTCGACGCCAAGACGAACTCCGGCAAGCGCACGCTCCTCGGCACGATCGTGGCCGAGCGCCTGCTCGATGCCGTCGTGCTCGGCGGGCTGTTCGTGGTCACCGTCTACGGCGTGCTCGACGGCGATGTCCTGCCCACCGACCGGCCGGTGCTCGTGGCCGGCATCGGGCTGCTGATCCTCGTCCTGGCCGGCGCGGCCTTCCACGTGCTGCGGCGCCGCGGCGCGCTCAAGCGGGCGCGCGACTTCGCCCGGCCGCTCGCCGGAGCGCCCCGCTCGCTCGTGGGTCGCACCGGCGTGATCCTGCTGGGCGTCACGGCGGGCCTCTGGCTGCTGGAGGGCGCGGTCTACCTTGCCGTGGCACGGGCGGTGGAGCTCGACATCAGCACCTCGGGCGCGCTCTATCTCGTGGCCCTCACCAACTTCGTGGCCGCCCTCCCGGCGGCGCCGGGCTCGATCGGCACCTTCGACGCCGCGGTGGCCTTCGGCGCCAAGGCCCTGGGTGGGGCAGGGGCGGTGGTGGTCTCCTACCTGCTGCTCCTGCGCTTCATCCTCTACGTGCCGATCACCGTGGTCGGCCTCGCGGTGATGGTCGTGCGCTACGGCGGGTGGGCGCGCCTGCGCGACGCCGCGCGGCTTCCGACGAACCGCGCGTAGCCGGTGCGCATGTCGGCCGCCCGGCCCCTGGCAGTGCTGTTGCGCCGGCGCGAGCCCGCGGAGGTGCGCGGGACGGACGCCGAAAGGGTGCGTGCCGACAAGGTGGCGGAGCCGGGAGGCGGGCCGATGTGGCCGGTGCTGGCCGGCTGCCTGGCGCTTGCCGCGCTCTCCCTCCTGTTTCCCTCCACGCCCACCTACGACCCCTGGGCCTGGATCCTGTGGGGGCGGGAGATTGCCGACCTCGACCTGCTCACCGACGGCGGCCCGTCGTGGAAGCCACTGCCCGTGCTCTTCACGGTGCCGTTCTCGATCTTCGGCGATCACGTGGCGCCGCTCCTGTGGGTGTGGATCGCCCGTGCCGGCGCGCTGCTGGCGGTGGCGATGGCCTTCCGGGTGGCGAGGCGTCTGGTGGGCGGTCCCGCCGGCATCGTGGGAGGGCTCTTCGGTGCCGCGTTCCTCCTCTCGAGCTTTCGCTTCGTGCGCGATGGCGCGCTCGGCAACTCCGAGGCCATGCTCGCCGGGTTGGTGCTCTGGGCCTACGAGCGTCACCTCGACGGACGGCGCGACCACGCCCTGTACCTCGGCGTGGCGGCATCCCTGCTGCGCCCTGAGGTGTGGCCCTTCCTCGGGATCTACGGCATCTGGCTCTTCATGCACGAGCCCGGCCTGCGGCTGCGGCTGGTGGGCTTTGGCCTGCTGGTGCCCGCCCTCTGGGGAGGCCCGGAGCTGTGGGGCTCGGGCGATGCCCTGCGCGCCTCGAGCCGCGCCAACACCCCCAACCCCGGCAGCCCGGCCTTCGCCGAGCACCCCGGTTGGGCGGTGGTCAGCCGCTTCATCCGCGTGACGATCCCCACTCTGCAGGCGGCTGCTCTCGTGGGCGTGCTGTGCGCAGCCTACGCGCGGGTACGCGCGCGACGCCAGAGCCACGTGCTCGTGGTGGGCCTGGCCGGACTGGCCTGGCTGCTGCTGGTGGCGGGAATGACCGAGGGCGGCTACGCCGGCAATCAGCGCTACCTGATCGTGTCCACCGCGTGCATGTGCGTTCTCGGCGGTGTGGGGGTGGGCCGCATCTTCCAGGGCATCCAGTGGACTGCCGCGCGGGTGACCGAGGACCCGCGTGTGGCGCTCGGCGCCACCTTCGGGGTCCTCGCGTTGGGCGCCGTGGCGGCCACCCCGGTGTGGGAGAGGCGGGTGGACAACGTCCGCGTCACGGTCGACCTGTTGCGCTACGAGGCAGACCTGTGGAGAGGCCTGCGCGAGGCGATCGACGAGGCCGGGGGCGCGAATCGGCTCAAGGCCTGCGGCCACCTCTACAGCGGGCCGTTCCAGACCCAGATGGTGGCCTACGAGCTCGGTGTGCACGGACGCCAGGTCTCGCCGCTGCGGACGACTCCGCCGGGCGCGGTCTTTCGCACCCGCACCGTCCCGACCGGGCCGCTCGTGGTCAAGCCCAAGGACCCCCGCTACCGCGAGGTGGTCACCTCCGAACACTGGCGGATCGCCACCGTGCCTCCCGCCGGGCGACCTCGCTCGGCCGGCTCCGGCTGCCCCGTGGCGCGCCCCGGTGCGCCCGCGGCGCCCACCGTGCCCAATGCCAACCGCAGTCCGGCCGCTCCGGCCGGCTGACTATCTTTCCCCCGATGTCATCGGTCGCCTCCCGCGCGCGCGCCATCCCGCGAACTGCCCTGCGCGTGCCCACCGGGCCGGTGGCCGTGGGCCTCCTGGTGGGCGCGCTGCTCGTGGTCTCCCTCTTCCTGCGCACCCGCGCGCTGGGTGCGTCGCTGTGGATGGACGAAGGGCTGTCGATAGGGATCGCCTCCCAGCCCTTCTTCGACATCCCGGGCGTGCTGCGCCAGGACGGCTCACCGCCGCTCTACTACATGGCCCTCCACGCGTGGATGCAGGTGTTCGGAAACGGCCCGGGCGAGACCCAGGGCCTCTCGGTGGCCGCCTCCCTGCTGGCCGTGCCGGGTGGCCTGTGGGCCGGCTGGACGCTCTTTGGAAAGCGCGCCGGGCTGATCTGCGCCGCGCTCGGCGCCTTCAACCCCTTCCTGACCACCTACGCGCAGGAGACGCGCATGTACTCGCTGATGGTGGTGCTCAGCCTCCTCACCACCGCAGCGTTCCTGCACGTGTACGTGTACCGCCGGAGGGCCTATCTGCCGTTCTTCGCGGTGCTGCTTGCGGCCATGCTCTACACGCACAGCTGGGGCATCTTCGTCACCGCCGGCACCCTGGCGGCGGTGGTGCCCGCGCTGGTGGGCGCCGACGATCGGCGGGCCGTCCTCAAGGATGCGCTGATCGGCTTCGGCGCCGCCCTGCTGCTGTACGTGCCCTGGCTGCCGACCCTCCTCTACCAGACCTCTCACACCGGAGCGCCCTGGCTGAACTCGCCGCGCTTCGGGGCGCCCCTGCAGATCTCCAAGGCGCTGCTCGGCGGCGGCACGGTCACGGTGGCCCTGCTGCTGGCGGCGGGCTCGGGGCTTGCAGCCGTGCTCGCCGCCCGGGTGGAGGACCAACACCGGCGCGCGATCGTGACCGCCGTGACCATCGGGGTGGCCACCCTCGCGATCGCCTGGCTCTTCTCCCAGGTCTCGCCGGCGTGGACCACCCGCTACCTCGGGGTTGCCCTGGGCCCGATCTTCCTGCTGGCCGCACTCGGGCTCTCGCGCGCGGGGAACCTCGGGCTGGTGGCGCTCGTGATCATCCTGGCGATCTGGTCGCTGCCCAAGACCGCGAGCCTCGAGAACAAGTCAAACGCGGCGGACCTGGCGGGGGCCGTGAACGACCGGCTGCGCCCGGGCGACCTGGTGGTCACCCTCCAGCCCGAGCAGCATCCGCTGGTGCACTACCACCTGCGCGCTGGCCTCGTCGAGGCGACGGAGCTGGGCGAGGTGAAGACGAAGGGCGTGATGGACTGGCGCGACTCCGAGGAGCGCCTGAAGGCGGCCACGCCCGAGAAGAACCTGGCGCCCCTGCTTGATAGGGTGCCGCCCTCCGGACGCGTGCTCTTGGTCCACCCTGTCACGACGAGCGTCAAGGATTGGGACGCACCGTGGACCGCACTCGTGCGGCGGCGCTCGGCCCAGTGGGGTCGGGCGCTCGAAACCGACAGGCGCTTCGCCAAGGAGGCCGCGGTGCCCAGCTTCTACCGGCGGGCCAGGCGGATCGGGGTGCGCGGCGTCCTCTACACGAAGAGCGGGTGAACCAATGAGCGAAGTCCAGCAGAGCAACAACCCGAACATCGACTCCACGCCGCCGCAGGTGACACCCGTGGAGAACCCGGCCGCGCCAGGCCTCAAGGACCAGCCCACGCTGATCATCGGCGCCGGTCCCGCCGGCCTCACCGCGGGCTACCTGCTGGCCAAGCAGGGCCTTCCCGTGATCGTGTTCGAGGCCGAGGACCAGGTGGGCGGCATCGCCAAGACCGAGGTGCGCGACGGCCCCGGGGGGCAGTACCGCTTCGACCTGGGCGGGCACCGCTTCTTCACCAAGGTCAAGGAGGTCGACGACCTCTGGCACGAGATCATGCGCGAGGAGTTCCTGAAGCGCCCGCGCATGTCGCGTATCTACTGGAACAAGAAGTTCCTGGACTACCCGCTGCGCGGCCCCGACGTGATCAAGAAGCTCGGGCCCGTCGAGCTCACCCGCGCCACGCTCTCCTACTTCTGGGCACAGATAAAGCCCAAGGGCCGAGAGGACACCTTCGAGCAGTGGGTGTCGAACCGGTTCGGCAAGCGCCTCTTCGACCTCTTCTTCCGCTCCTACACCGAGAAGGTGTGGGGGGTGCCCACCTCCGAGATCCGCGCGGAGTGGGCGGCCCAGCGCATCAAGGGCCTGTCGTTCTTCAGCGCCGCCAAGGCCGCGTTCTTCGGTAACAAGGGAAACATCAAGACCCTCATCGGCGAGTTCCACTACCCGCGGTTCGGACCCGGTCAGATGTGGGAGCAGATGACCGAGGACATCGAGAACCTCGGCGGCAAGGTGCTGATGAACACCCCGGTGGAGAGGCTCGAATTCGTTGACGGCCGGGTGAGAAAGCTGCACGCCGGCGGTAAGGCCTACGAGTCCAACTACGTCATCTCCTCGCTGCCGCTGCGCAACGTGGTGGGCATGGCCGACCCTCACCCGAGCCCCGAGGTCGTGGCCGCCGCGAAGGGCCTGCGCTACCGCGATTTCCTCACCGTCTCGCTGGTGCTCGACGGCCAGGACCTCTTCCCGGACAACTGGATCTACATCCACGAGCCCGACGTGATGGTGGGCCGGATCCAGAACTTCCGCTCCTGGAGTCCCTGGATGGTGCCGGACCCCGACAAGGCG
>JBPCJI010000119.1:0-2621 GCA_051005475.1 Thermoleophilaceae bacterium | reverse complement strand
TGAGCGCCGGGCCCGCGCGCGCGTGGACGACTTTCGCCGCTATACCTACGGGGACGTCTTCGAGAACCCGGACGCCTTGCTCGAAGAGCTGCGCTCGCTGCTCCCCCAGCGCCGGCCTGCCGCGGGGTGACGGGCGCTGGTCCCCCGAGCCCCCCGAGGCTACGTGCCCGTGCCCCCGGTGGAGCGCCGCCGCCGGTCGATCGAGGAAACCAGCACCGTGCACGCCAGCACCATGATCATCGGCTCGAGCGGCAGCCGATAACGGGTTGCCGCCGCGGAGGTGAAGACCACCGAGGCTGCCAGCGCCATGGCGAGTAGCGGAAGGACGAGGGTGCGCCGGGCGCGCAGGCGCCACAGGGCGATCAGCGCGCCCAGCAGCAGCACGTAGTACACCGCGATGCCAACCACGGACACCGTCTTGTTGCGCCCCTCGAAGGCCACCTCGTCGATCGCATACGCCGGCCGCCGGATGTCCCAGGTGCGTGAGAGCCCATTCCAAAAAAAGGCCTTGGGAAGTGAGGCCGGGTGGGCCTTGATGTAGTCGAGTGCGCGGCGCTGCAGCTCGGAGCGAAACTCGGCGTCGGGGATCGGCGGTCCGTTGAAGAGCTCCTCCTCGCGAGCCGTGCGCACCCGCCAGGCGTACGGGCTGCGTGGATCGCCCACGGCGTCGTCGTTGAAGGTTCCGTAGGCGGCGCTGTCCTGCATCGAGAGAGGAATGAAGTCATCCGCCACACGGTAGTTGCGCGCCGTCCACGGCGCGATCAGCACGACCATCACCAGCACCGAGAGCCCGAGCATCAGCGTGCCGCGGCGCAGGCCGGCTGCCATCCACCAGGCCACCGCGATCCCGGGGAGAAAGAAGAACGCCGTCGGGCGCACCAGCAGGCTTGCGGCGAGCACCGCCCCGACGGACACCGCGAGCCGCGGTGTGGGGACCCGCTCGAGCACGAGCAGCAGCACCAGGATGCCGAGCGGCAGCGCGAGCGCCTCGGGGTACAGCCGCCCCTCCCACTGCCACATGTGCGGGTACAGAGCGCCCGCGAAGGCAGCCGCAACCGCCACGCGGGAGTCGAACAACCGCCGGGCGAGCAGCCACGACAAGAGAATCACGAGCGGCCCGAGCACCACCGTCTGGAGCAGCAGCAGCTTGCCCACGCCCACGCCGAGGACCAGGTAGACGACGCTCACCCACGCCGGGTAGCCCGGGGACTTCCACATCCCCGCGTGCGGGATACCGAAGGGGCGGTCGGTCCAGAACCACCTGCCCTCCGTCGCCCGCAGCCCCTCCAGGTAGTACTCGGGCTCATCTCCGGCCAACGTGTGGTCGTAGGTCACGAGCACGTACGCCACCCGCAACGCCAGCCCCAGAGCGATCGCGGCCAACAGCTGCACAACCTCCCGGCGAGCCACCTCGCCCCCGGCGAGGCGGGAGAAGAACCGCCGGACCCGCTCGATCACCGCCCGCTCTCCCGACTCTGCTCGACGGTCGCCATCCGGCGGGGGACTATAGGATCGGCTGTGTTCCTTCGTGCCTGGCTCCGAGACCACACTTCGGCGGGCTGAGGAGATGGCCCACCGCCTCTTCCCCAATCGCACGGCGAAGAGGCGGATGCTGGTGATCGTGAATCCCTATGCGACGACGGTGTCCGACCGGCTCAAGAACCTCGTCGTCTACGCGCTCCAGGCCCGCTACTCGGGGGAGGCGGGGGACACCGAGAAGCATGCCCACGCCACCCAGATCTGCCGTGAGGCGGCCCGGGAGGGCTATGACGTGGTCGTGGCCTTCGGCGGCGAAGGCACGATGAACGAGGCGGCCAACGGCCTGGCCGGCTCCGACACCCCGCTCACCTGCCTACCCGGGGGCGGGACAAACGTCCTCTGCCGCACCCTGGGCATTCCCGCCGACGTGGTCGACGCCAACGAGCACCTGCTGCGGATGGCCGATCACTTCGAGCCCCGCCGCGTGGACCTCGGGCGCGTGAACGAGCGTCACTTCGTCGTCTCCTCGGGCGTCGGGCTCGATGCCAGCGTGATCGGCCGGGTGGACGCCCACCCCCGCCTCAAGCGCCGCCTCGGCGAGTACTACTACACGTGGGCGGCCATCTCCACCTTCAATCGCCGCTACCTCGTGCGACCACCGCGGCTGAGGGTGCAGGTCGGCGAGGAAGGAGTGGACGGGGTGACCTGCATCGTCCAGAACTCGGACCCCTACACGTTCTTCGGCAGCCGCCCGATCCGGATCTGCGAGGAGACCGGCCTCGAGACGGGCACCCTCGGCGTGACGGTCCTGCGCCGCGCCACCATTCTCGAGCTGCCCACCCTGCTCCCCCCGGTGTTCTCCGGGAAGCCCCAGACCGTGGCCAGGCGCCGCCAGATCCAGGCATTCGAGCGCGTGGGTGAGGCCACCGTGTCAAGCGCCGATCGCCGCGCCCTCCCAGTGCAGGTGGACGGGGACTTCATCGGCGAGTTCGACTCCGTGCGCTACGGGGTGGTCCCGCGGGGGTTGACGGTGGTGAGCTGAGGACCGGCGAACTACTGCACCAGGATGTTCCTTCCGGCGCCTCCGATCAGGATGTCCGCGCCAGGTCCTCCGAACAGCCGGTCGTCGCCAAAGCCGCCGT
>JBPCJI010000118.1:0-3732 GCA_051005475.1 Thermoleophilaceae bacterium | reverse complement strand
CGAACTCACCGCTGCCGCTCCTGCCTCCGGATCCGCCTCCTTCGGTAGGAGCGGAATGTGCCGGCGCCGTCGGGGCGCCCGTGGGCGCGAACTCCGTGGCCGGGCTGGGCGGCGGCGGTGGCGGCGGTGGCGCCGGGGCGGGCGCGGGGGTTGGTGCGGGTGCCGGTTGCGGCGTGGGATCAGCGGGCGGCGCCGTCACCGCCTTCGGCGTGGGCGCGGGAACGGGCGCCCGCGCCTCCTGCTCGACCTTCTTCACCTCGGCCGCGGGGGTCTCCGCGATCGCGTCGCGCTCGGTCAGGTGATCCACGGTTGCGCCGCCTCCCGCGAGCGCCGCCGTGGACGCGGCCACGCCGGCCACCTTCTGGCCGGTGGCCAGCTCCACCGCCCCGTGGGCGCGCTCGCCGAGGGCGGCCACCTTGTCCTGGGTGGCGCCCACCAGCGACTCGAACACGCCGCGCACCCCGCCCCCGCCCGCCGCGACCGCCGCGGGCGGCATCAGCGCCGCCACGCGCGAGGGGACGGCGCGGTACTCACGCAGGCGGGCGCGGCAGGCCAGGCACGTCGTCAGGTGGGGCCGCAGCGCGGCGAGCTCCTCCGCCTTGGCCTCGCCGTCGGCCAGCGCCGAGAGCCGGGGGGCGAGCCGCTTGCACTCCTCACCGGCCTCGATCCCGTTCACGCGCTCGAGAAAGGAGCGCCGGCCCTCGGTCAGGCAGCGGTTCACCTTGGTGTAGCTGAACCCCGTCCTCTCGCAGATCTCCTCGTAGCTGTAGCCCTCGGCCTTCAGCAGCAGGCAGCGCACCTCCTGGGGCTTCAGGTGCCGCAGCGCCTGGGCGCCGAGGCGCAGCTGCTCGTGGCGCTCGGCATGCTCGTGGGCGTCCGGGGTGCCGCCGGCGGGCTCGGGCACGTTCTGGGACTCGCCGGCCGGGACGACCCTGTCGCGGTGGCGGTTGATCGCCAGCGCCTCGTGCTTGGTGGTCGTGCGCAGCCAGCGGCACAGCTCGTCCTCGGTGCCCGTCGGCCTGTGGGTGAGCAGGATCTCGGTGGCGCGCTGGTAGGCGTCCTCCGCGTCGTGGGGGCTGGCCGAGTAGCGCCGGGCGGTGGCGAGCATCTGTGCTCCAAAGCGCTCGAGCAGGCCAAGGGCCTCGGGGTTGGGCCCCGCTTGTGCCGCCGCTCCGTTCTGCGCCCGCTTTCCCACTCTTCGCTCCCTCTGCTGATGCTCCCTCGCGGCTCCGGATCGCGCGAGCACCGAAAGGCCGCAACGTGCGACGTTTTCGGGCGTGAGCGGAGCCGGTGTCACCCCGAAGAGGCCCTCACTGCGACATTTCGCCCCCCTCGGCCAATCGCACCGTCCGGGCGACCGCGCTACATTGGCCCCGTTTGGCGGTTAACAGGCAGAGGACCGCGCGCACCCCGCGCGGGTGACACGAGATGGGCAACGGTCTGGCGAGAGAGCTAAGGGAAGTAAAACCGGCGGAGCCGGTCGACCTCCCCAGCCGGGATGTCCGCGCCGGCAGCGTGCCGATGCTCGGGGGCCTCCTGCGCGTCGAGACCCTCAGGCGAGGGGGCCGCGTCCTGGCCCTGGCGGTCCTCGACGTGCTCGGCATGTTCATGGCCATCTGGACGGCGCTGGCGATCAAGACGGTCGTGATCTCCCCCGAGGTCCTCGACCGCACGTATGCGCAGGCGAAGGACGTCGCGCCGCTCGCCTGCCTCGTGATGCTGCTCCTGTTCGCGCGCTCGGGCCTCTACCGCGAGCGTGTGCAGCGCCCCGGGCTCGCCACCGTGATCTCCTCGCTCGTCCAGGTCACCGTTGTGATCGCGCTCTACGCGGTGATCGAGGGCGCCGAGTTCTCCTCGTACTACATCTTCTACGGCTCGCTCTTCTTCGCCCTCGTGTACGTCTCCTCGCTCCGGTGGGCCTTTGAGCGGGTGAGCGGTGCGGTGCTGCGGGCGGCGGGGTACCGCCGGCGAGCTGTGCTCGTGGGCTCGGGGTCCCACATCGATGCGGTAGCCCACGCGCTCAAGGACAGCGCCCAGGTGGAGGCCTTCGGATACGTGTCGCTCACCCCCCGTAAGAGCGACGGCCTGCGCGACTTCCACTCGCTGGAGGCCCTGGAGCGCCACTTCGACGCCATCGACGAGGTGTTGATCGCGGACCCGGCCTTTCCCCAGGAGCAGGCGGTCGAGCTGGTGGACCGCTGTCACCGCCGCGGGATCCGGGTGCGGGTGGCGCCGTCCACGATGGAGATCCTGATGGACAGGGTCGAGTTCGTCCCCGGGCAGTCCCTCCCGCTGTTCGAGCTGAAGCCGCCGGTGTTCGAGGGGATCGACTTCGTGGTGAAGCGCGCCTTCGACATCGCCGGTGCCGTGATCCTGCTCATCCTGCTCGCCCCCGTGCTCGCGGCGATAACCCTCGCGATCAAGATGGACTCGCGCGGAAGGGTGCTGTTCCATTCGATGCGGCCCGGGATCGGGGGCCGCCCGTTCGCGTGCCTGAAGTTCCGGACCATGCGCCCGGGCGCCGAGGGAATGCAGGAGGAGCTGGAGCGCCGAAACGAGATGGGCGGGGCGATCTTCAAGATCCGCGAGGACCCGCGGGTGACGCGCGTGGGCAACTTCCTCAGGCGCTGGTCGCTCGACGAGCTGCCACAACTCTTCAACGTGGTGCGCGGCGAGATGTCCCTCGTGGGCCCGCGGCCGCTGCCGCAGCGCGACTACGATCGGCTCGAGGACTGGCACCGCAAGCGCTACCTCGTGCTGCCGGGCCTGACCGGGCTCTGGCAGGTCTCGGGCCGCTCCGAGCTCGACTTCGACGAGCTCGTGCGGCTCGACTTCCTTTACCTCGAGCGGTGGTCGGTGTTCCTCGACCTGACGATCCTGCTGAAGACGGTTCCCGCCGTTGTCCGCGCCAAGGGGGCCTGGTAGCGGTCTCGGGTCAGCGGCGGACCCTGGTGCGGTACCGCTTCCTCTTCGAGCAGATGGTGCGCCGCGAACTGCGCCAGAAGTACAAGGGCTCGGCCCTCGGGGTGCTCTGGTATTTCGTGAACCCGCTCGTGCTGATGGGCGCCTACGCGCTCGTGTTCTCGGTCCTGCTGAAGGTGGCCGGCGGGATCGAGGACTACCCGCTGTTCCTGCTGGTGGGGCTGATCGTCTGGGTCTTCTTCTCGCAGGCGCTCCTGTCGGCCGCCCCGAGCCTGGTGCTCAACGGGGCGCTGGTGAAGAAGGTGCGCTTCCCGCGCGAGTCGATTCCCGCCTCCGTGGCGACCGTGCAGCTCTTCACCTTCCTGGTGATGCTGGCGGTGGTGGCGCCGGTGTCGCTGCTCGTGCGCGACTCGTTCGACCCGGTGCTGGTGCTGCTGCCGGTGATCGTGGTGCTCCTGTTCGCGTTCGTGCTGGGCGCCTCTCTGGTCGTTGCCGTGCTGCACGCCCACTTCCGCGACGTCGAGCCGGTGCTGGCGGCCGCGCTGCTGCCGTGGTTCTTCCTCACGCCGATCTTCCTGCCGGTCGAGGCCATGCCGGGCGTGGGCGACCACCCATGGCTCGGCGACCTGCTCCAGTGGGGCAACCCCGTGGCGCCGTTCATCGAGGCCGTGCGAGACGTGCTCTTCCTCGGCGCGGCGCCCACCGCGGCCAACCTCGCCTATCTGCTGGGCGTGGGCGGCGGCGCGCTCATCCTCGGGCTGGTGCTCTTCCGTCGCATGGGCCGCGATCTGGCGGTGCTGCTGTGAGCCT
>JBPCJI010000117.1:0-3166 GCA_051005475.1 Thermoleophilaceae bacterium | reverse complement strand
GCTACTACATCTCGGACGAGCCATCGCCCTCAGATCACAACGAGGTGGCTACCTTCTCCGCGAAGATCAAGCGGCTCGATCCCACCCATCAGCAGCTCATCATGGGATGCGGCAACTGCTATGGCGGTGAGGGGAGCGTGAACTTCATGGCCGACATCGATGCCACGCTCGGCACGGACATCTACCCGGTCTGGGAGCAGGCGCCCGACCAGCCGATAGTCGCCAAGAAGGTGAAAGCCGCCGCTGAGGGCCTGCGGAGGGTCACCGACAGGGCCGGGCGACAGACGGTCGTGGCCCTTCAGGCCTTCCGCTGGGGTGAATCCCACTACGACTCGATCGCGACCGGCATCGGCCAGGCCAGCCGCTTCCCGACCCGGCGGGAGATCGAGGATCAGCGCAACGCCGCGATCGAGGGTGGGCACCCCGACCTGATCCTGTGGTTCACGCTCAACCAGGTGATCGGCTGGGAGCCCGGTCAGCGGCCTTGGTACTGGCAGGAGCCCGGAGACGCGGCAACGCGCTGGTCGAACCTCGTGGGTGGCGCCTTTGCGCCGCTACCGAGCGAGGCAAACAAGCGCCCGGTCGCCCGCTTCACCTTCCGCACGCGGCGCACGAGGTCCGCGCCGCGAGCCGCGCGGAGCACCGCGGTGCGGATAGCGGTGGACGGAGGAGCGTCCTATGACCCCGATGGGCGGATCGTGCGCTACCGGTGGTACCACTCGGGCCGGCGCAGTGCGGTGTGCTCGAGGCAGCGTTGCTCGCTCAAGCTGCAACGCGGCCGCCGGCAGGTGCTCAAGCTGGTGGTCACCGACAGCAACGGCGGCAGCGCCTCTCGCGTTCGGCGGGTTTCCTAGCGCGGACGGCGGGGCAGGCCGGGCCCGGAACCCCGGCGCGGATGTTCGGGCAGCCCCGGCCTGGAAGCGCGGCGCTCACCCACGAGCAGTACTCCGATCGCCCAGGCCAGCCCGAGCGCGTAGCCGGCGAGGAGGTCGGCCGGGTAGTGGTTTCCCAGGATCGCGAGGGCGGGGCCCATCAGCGCGACAGGCACGGCCAGCGCGCCGGCGAGGGCCCGGTGGCCGCGCTCGAACGCGAGCCAGGCGGCCACGCCGAACACCGACACGGCGTAGGCGGCATGCCCGCTGGGGAAGTTGTCTCCCGTGCCGAGATTGACCCCCGCGGCACCGTTGTACTCCTGGGACGTGGGCCCGAGAGCGGCGCTCAGAACCTCCGCGACGATCGGGCTCCCCGCAGCGGCGAGGATCGGGACCGCCGCGCGCCTGCCTGCTTCCTCGGCGGCCACCACGGCGAGCAGGAGGACCGAGGCCACGGCCACCCAGGTGTCTCCCAGGTAGGTGACAAAGGTCAGTGGGCGATCCCAGGCGTCGGGATAGCCTCCGTCGACCCGCCACGCCTCGAAGCGCAGCTCCCCCGGCAGAGGTCCGAACGCTCGCACGAGGACGTAGCAGGCGCCCACGAGCACCAGCGAGAGTGCCGCGATCGCCCACAGGGCCCTTTCCCGTCTCGCGAGCATGAGGCGGCAACCTTTCATACCGCTGGCTCGCGGAAGGAGGTCGGAGGGCTGGAGCGGACCGGCTGAGCGCGAACGCACTGGCGCCTGACGCTCTGACCCATGCCGCTACCCTTGTCGCGCGAGCGCCCGTAGCTCAGCTGGATAGAGCGTCGGTCTACGGAACCGAAGGTCACAGGTTCGAATCCTGTCGGGCGCGCTCCTCGAAAGGCCCGCAAAAGCGGGGTTTCTCTGTGGCTGGCGGCAGTTACGGGTGCCCTGGATAGGCGTGGGTGGGAACATAGGTGGGAACGAAAGTGCTAGCTTCCTGCGCTGAGGGCGTACCGCGCTCGTTCCCACCCACCATGGCCACCAGACTGTCGGAGACCCGCGTCGATCACGACGGCAACTCTCTCCCAGAGGGCGTCTATGCGCTCGCCAACCCGCGGGGGGAGATCGTCTCCTACAAGGCGCGGTGGCGCGAGCAGGACGAGAACGGCGTCGAGCACCAGCGCTCGAAGTCGTTCGCGCGGCGCGAACTCGGATCGCTCGACAAGGCCCGCACGGCGGCGCTCAAGCATCGGCAGGGGGCGCTCCAGATCGTCAGGTCAGGCGAAAGCGTGCTGCGCGCGGAGAAGGCGGTCGGGCTGACCCTCGGCGAGCTCTTCAAGGATTGGATCGCAAACCACGCGGCCCACAACACCGGTGAACGCTATGCCACCGACTCGGTCCGGACCTGGGACACGCACATCGAGCCGCGGCTCGGCCGCGTCAAGCTCGGAACGCTCGCGAGCGATCCGAGCATCATCGTCCGCTTCCACGAGGAGCTGCAGCAGGCAGGGCTCGCGATCTCCGCCCGCAGGGCCTCGCTCGCGCTGCTGCGCTCGGTGCTTCGCTGGGGACGGCGACGCCACCCCCGCGCGCTGAACACCGACTTCTCCGGCCTCTTCCAGGTCCCAAGCTACAAGCGCCGGCGCCTCATCCGCGCCGCTGATCCACTCGCCATCGAGCGGATCATCGAGGCGGTCCTGAATCGTGGCCACCGCGATCCCCTCGGCCCGGTGCGCGACGCTGCGCTCGTCGCCGCGATGGGCTTCACCGTCGCCGCGCGACCCTCCGAATTGCTTCTCTCCGCCACCTGGGCGGACGTCCGCGAGCACACGGTCGAGCTGCAGGCGGTACAGAACGCGCTCGGCGAGGATTCGCAGCTCGAGGTCGGTCTCAAGACCGGGGCCCGCGCGGCGCTGCTGCTGCCGAACGCCTACGACCGCCTGATCGCCTACCGCGAGGCGCTCGAGGCGCGCTACGGTGAGCAGCCCGACAACGCGCTCGTCTTCCAGGTGCTCTCAGCGGAGGGGCCGCTTTGGTACGACGACGGCTTCCCGGTCGAGTGGTCAGCGGACCACTACAAGCGCTGGACCGCCCGGGTGTGGCGCCCCGCCCGCAAGGTCGCGGCGCAAGCTCCCGACACCGAGGACTGGATCGCCGAGCTCACGTTCTACGAGTTGCGCCACACCGCGATCTCGATGGCTCTGCACTCGACGCTCGTGATGACCAAGGACGGCATGAACCTGCACACGCTCGCCTCCTACGCCGGCCACGACGTCCAGACCATGCAGCGCTACTACTCGCACGTGATCGCCCGCTACCGCAACTCGC
>JBPCJI010000116.1:0-6289 GCA_051005475.1 Thermoleophilaceae bacterium | reverse complement strand
GGTCACCACCCTCCCGGCGTTTCCGGTCATGGCGACAGGGAGCACCGCTCCAGGCAGGGTCACCACCCTCCCGGCGTTTCCGGTCATGGCGACAGGGAGCACCGCTCCCGGCAGGGTCACTACCCTGCCGGCGTTTCCGGTCATGGCGACAGCGAGCACCGCTCCCGGAAGGGTCACCACCCCACAGGCTAGGTTTTCTTTGTGACGCGGCGCGTGACCATGGGGCTGATGTTCTATCCGCGCGGGGGGTCGGCCCAGGTGATCCGCTACCTCGCGGCCGCTCTGGATGGGAAAGGGTGGTCGACGAGCGTCGTGTGCGGCTCCCTCGGCGAGCCCGGTGACCGCCGCCACGCGGAGACGTTCTTCTCGGGCCTCGAGGTCGCCGCCGCCGACTACCGCCCGGCAATCGAAGCGTGGGAGCACGGTCGCGACCCGATCGCCGAGCCGGTCCCGATGCACCCCTCCTACGAGGATCGCCCGAACGTGCCCGACCGGGTGTTCGCCGCCGTCGCTCCCGAGCTCGAAGCACACCTGGCCCGTGCCTGGGAGCGCCTGCTGGCGGGCACCGCAGCCCGCGCTCCCGACGTGCTCCACCTCGGCCACCTGACACCGATGCACGAGGCCGCCTCGCGGGTGCTCCCGCGGACCCCGCTGGTCACGCATCTGCACGGCACCGAGCTGAAGATGATCGACCGGGTGACCCGCCTCAACGCGCTCGCGCGCTCACTGGGCACCGACCTCGCCGGGATGGCAACCCGTGCGGAGGCGGGGACGCCTCGCGCCGCGGCGACCGCGCTGCTGCCCGCGGGCGAGCTCGATCCCGCGCACGGGCTCGATGCCTCCGCGCGAGCGCTCCTCTCCGGCACCCGCTGGGCCTCGTGGCGCCACGGCGCGCACTGGGTTGCCGAGATGCGCCGCTGGGCCGCGCGCAGCGACCGTCTGATGGTGATCTCCCCGAACGACCGCGACGAGGCCGGACGGCTGCTCGGCGTGCCGCCCGACAAGGTCGACTGGATCCCGAACGGCGTCGACCTCGCGCGCTTTCGACGGTTCGAGCTCAGCGCCGAGGAACGCCTGGCGCGGTGGCGCACGTGGCTGGTGGAGGAGCCGCTCGGCTGGCGCGAGGGCGGCGAGCCGGGCAGCGTCGGCTATACCGAGGCGCAGCTCGAGCGGTTCATCGATTCCGAGACGGGCGGGCCGGCGCCCGTCCTGCTGTTCGTGGGCCGGTTCACGGAGGTCAAGCGCATCCCGCTGCTCGTGCGCGCATACGCCCGCGCACGGGAGCGGTTCGTCCGTCGCGCGCCGCTGGTCATCTGGGGTGGCTTTCCCGGCGAGTGGGAGGGCGAGCACGCTCACACCGTGGTCGAGCGGGAGGGAATCGAGGACGTCTTCTTCCTCGGCTGGCGCGACCACGACGAACTGCCGAGCGGCCTCGCGTGCTCGGACGTGATGGTGATGCCCTCGATCGACGAGTCCTTCGGCCAGGTATTCGTGGAGGCGATGGCGTGCGGCGTGCCGGTGATCGCCGCCCGGGCAGGTGGGCCCCCGTCGTTCATCAACGTCGACGGAGGCCGCCCCAACGGCTGGCTCGTCGAGCCCGACGACGTGGAGAACCTCGCCGACGCGCTCGTGGAGTGCGTCAACGACCCGGCGGCGGGCGCCGAGCGCGCCCGCAACGGCTACGAGTCCAAGCGGCGCGAGTACTCGTGGGAGACGCTCGCCGAGCGGGTGGCTGGCACCTACGAGGCCGCGCGCGATGCGCGGCGACAGGCGTGAGCAGCGGGCGCGATCACTGCACGCGCTCCAGCACCCGCACCTCCACCGGCGCGTGCTCGGCGAACGCCTCGGCGTCCTGGCGCGTCCCGATGTGCTCGCCCCAGTGCATCGGCACCGCCACTCGAGGCTGGATCCTGCGCGCGGCCTCGGCCGCCTCGCCCGCCGTCATCACGTACACGCCGCACACGGGCAGCAGAGCCACGTCCACTCCGACGACACTGTCCATCTCGGGGATCACATCAGTGTCACCGGAGTGGTAGACGCGCTCGCCCCGCACGTTCAGATCGAACCCCACCCAGCCCGCCTCCCGAGGGTGGAACAGGCGCCCCTCACGGTCGCGCTTGGAGGTGTTGTAGGCGGCCACGGCGGCCACCTGCACGCCCGAGACCGACTCGAGCTCGAGCTCCTCCCCCGGCGCGATCGAGGTCACGCGCCCGCGGGTGTGCTCGGCCACCGTTGCGGGCGCCACCAGGCAGGTTCCCTCATGGGAGAGGCGTTCGATGTCCTGCGGCGAGTAGTGGTCGTAGTGGCCGTGGGTCACCAGGATGAGGTCGGCCTTCGGACCATCTGGCACCCGGTAGGGATCGATATACACGGTCGCGCCCCGGGTGGCAATGCGAAATGCCGAGTGGCCGAGCCACTCGACGGAGTCGACGAGCATTGGTAGTCACCGGCGCGGTGCCCGGCTAACGGAAGCGCCGCACCCGCTCGCAGCTGCTCGAGACCACATCCCTCCGGTCGGCCACCACCCGGTCAAAGCCCAGCCCGCAGGTGATCCGGTCACGCCGGCCATCGCGGGCGCGGATCCTGTCCCTGCCCGAGCCACCCGAGATCAGGTCGGCCCCCGAGCTGCCCGAGATGAGGTCGTTGCCCGAGTTGCCGCTGATCGCGTCGTTGCCGCTGTTACCGCTGATGCGGTCGTTGCCGGCACCGCCGCTGATCCGATCCGAGCTGCCGCCACCGAAGATGCGGTCGTTGCCGCCGGCGCCGCCAAGCCGGTCCGGGCTGTCGCCGCCCGAAAGGCGGTCGCCGCCCGAGCCGCCGTCGAGGATGTCGCGCCCATCCGAGCCAAAGAGGCGATCCGATCCTGCCCCGCCGCCCAGCCTGTCGTTGCCAAAGCCGCCGAAGAGACGGTCAGCGCCCGAGTCGCCCGCGAGCCGGTCGTTGCCGGCGTCGCCCTTCAGCGAATCCTCGCCCAGGGAGCCTCTCAGCACGTCGTCTCCGGGCCCACCGACGACGAAGTCATTCTCCGAGCCGCCCTGGCCGCTGTCGGCGCCCGGCCCGAGGTAGACGCAGTCATCGGCAGCCAGGGCGTTGACCACGTCGTCGCCGGTGCCGGCGATGATCAGGTCGGGGCCCGGGGTGCCCACGCTGTTGTCGTTGCCGCTGGTGAGCGTGAGCAGCTTGTTGTTGCCCTTGGGGCAGCCCTGGAAGGTACCTGGGGGTCCGGGCGAGGCCCCGGCCGCGCGCGGGATCGGCTGCCAGCTGGACTGGATGTCGGGAAGTGGGTGGGTCGTGATCCGGACCTGATTCGAGCCATCCGCGTTCATCGTCCAGATGTCCTCGCTGGCCGTGAAGCTGATCTTCGTGCCATCGGGGGAGTAGGAGGCGAGCCCGTGACGGTCGGTCCTGTTGGATGTGAGCCGAGTGAGCCCCGAGCCGTCGAGGTTCATGCTGTAGATGAACCCCCCGACAGATGGGGGGTGGAAGCTGTCATCGAAGACGATCCTCGTGCCGTCGGGGGAGAAGTTGGGGTGCCCCTCCTCGGCGGTGGGGGTGTTGGTGAGGCGCATCTCTCCGGTGCCGTCGGCGTTCATTGTGAAGATCTCGTGGTTGCCGCGGTCGACGTCCCGCTCAAAGGCGATCTTCGTGCCGTCGGGGGAAAAGGCCGGCTCGGTCTCGTCGGCCATCGTGTTTGTCAGGTTGGTCTCGCCCGTGCCGTCGAGGTTCACCGTGTAGAGATCGAATTTAGGGGGAGCCATGAGAGGGGACACGGTCTTCACAAAGACGATCTTCGTGCCGTCCGGCGAGAACGCGGGGTCGAGATCCCCGGCCGGGCCGGTCGTGATGCGCGTCTGACCCGTGCCGTCGGGGTTCATCGTGTAGACGTCCAAATTGCCGCCGCCGCTGCGGTCGCTGGAGTAGACGATCTTCGTGCCGTCGGGCGACCACGATGGCCAGAAGTCCGACGGCATCTCTGATGATCCCGGGTTATCGGTCAGGCGGACCTGCTGCGTGCCGTCGGGGTTCATCGTGTAGACCTCAGGATTCCCGTCCCGGAAGCTCACGAAGGCGAGCTTGCCGTTGTCCTTCAGGATGGGAGCCTGGGCGGAAGCGGCCAAGGGGCCCAGGACGGCGATGGCCAAGAGCGCGAGAACAACCGCCCGAAAGGGCCACCGCCAGTACATGGTTCGCATCGTACCGCGATCCCCCGCCGTTCGGCAAGCGTGCCGTTGGGGGTACGTTTCGCCCCGATCCCGAGCAAGGAGGAAGGCGCGCGTGAGCTATGAGACGGTCAAGTGGGAGCTGGCGGGGGGCGTCGGGCGCATCACGCTCGACCGGCCTGACTCGCTGAACGCCTGGAACGAGCAGCTCGGCAGGGAGCTCCGCCAGGTGGTGACAGAGGACGCCTCGGCGGACGCCGTGCGCGCGGTGATCGTGACCGGCGCGGGCCGGGGCTTCTCCTCCGGCGCCGACCTGAAGGAAGGGTTCTCGCCCGACCCCGAGGACGGGCGACCCGACGTGGCCCGCGAACTGCACGAGGTCTACCACCCGATCATCGTGGGGATACGGCGCCTGGAGAAGCCCGTGGTGGCCGCGGTGAACGGGCCGGCGGTGGGCATCGGGCTCTCGCTCGCGCTCGCCTGCGACCTCGTGCTCGCCGCGGAGTCCGCGTTCCTGGCTCTGGCGTTCGTGGACATCGGCCTGATGCCCGACGGCGGATCGACCCTCTTCGTGCCCGCCTCCGTCGGCAAGGCACGCGCCTTTCAGATGGCTCTCCTGGGCGAGCGCGTCAGTGCCCGGCGCGCGCTGGATTGGGGGCTCGTGAACGAGGTCCACCCCGACGATGAGCTGATGGCCGCCGCCGAGGCACTCGCCGGAAAGCTGGCGAAAGGCCCGACGCTCTCCTACGCGGGCTCCAAGCGGGCGCTGAACCAGGCGCTCTACCCCGCGCTGGAGTCCCAGCTGGGACTCGAGGCCGAGATCCAGCACCGCCTGGCCCGGAGCGAGGACTTCCTGGAGGGGGTCACGGCGTTTGGCGAGAAGCGAGATCCGGAGTTCCGCGGCGCCTAGCCTCCGGGTGCCCGCGCCAACCCTCGCGGCACCCGCCACGAAGTGGGCAGGCCGCCTCCGGGCCGGGGGGCGCGCGGGTATGATTGCGCCCGCCTTGGCCGCCCCGAGCACCGGACATCGCCGCAGACTGGCCCTGCTCGCCCTGGTGGCGGCGCTCGCAGGGCTGCTGGCACTCGCGCCGATGGCGGGCGCTGACGCCTTCACGCCCGAGTCGGGTGGATCGCCGAACGCCGACGACATCGATGCGCTCTACAAGATCACCCTGTACGTGGGGATCCTGATCTTCCTGATCGTTGAGGGCACGCTGATCTGGTCGCTGGTCAGGCACCGGGAGCGCCGCGGCGGGCCCGAGCCGGCGCAGATCCGCGGCAACACCCCGCTCGAGCTGGGCTGGACCGTGGGGGCGGCGTTGATCCTCGTGGTGCTCACGATCGTCACATTCGCCTTCCTCGGAGACATCGAGAACCCGCCGCCATCGGATCCCGGCGGACTGGCCTCCGGGGCGCAGGTGGCCTCGATCGGCCGGCCCGACCCGCCGGGAGACGCAAAGACGCTCGAGATCGCGGTCAACGGCCAGCAGTACCTCTGGCGCTATGACTATCCCGGCAAGGAGATCTACAGCTACTTCGAGCTCGTCGTGCCGATCAAGACCACTGTCACGCTCAAGATCACCTCATCCGACGTGGCGCACTCCTGGTGGATCCCGAAGCTGGGCGGCAAGGCCGACGCCCTGCCGGGGCACACCAACACGACGTGGTTCAAGATCGCGAAGCCCGGCCGCTACGTGGGGCAGTGCGCGGAGCTGTGCGGGGCGGGCCACGCCGACATGCGCGCGGAGGTACGTGCCGTGACGCCGCCCGAGTACGAGCGGTTCCTCGCGCGGCAGAAGGCGGACATCAGGCGAGCCCAGACCGACCTTGCGATCCAGAGGCGGCAGCGTGGCGAGCAGTAACGGCGGGGCGATAAGCCGGCTCGTCCGCCCCGAGGTGGTCCTGCACGGGCTGAGGGACCAGCCGAAGGGCTGGCTGGCGTGGTTGACCACCACCGATCACAAGCGGATCGGGATCATGTACCTGTTCGTCACCTTCCTCTTCTTCATCCTGGGTGGCGTCGAGGCGCTGATCATGCGCTGGCAGCTCGCGGTGCCCGACGGCACGTCCGTGTCGCCGGAGACCTACAACGGGCTTGTCTCGATGCACGGCACCACGATGATCTTCCT